>CAYTDH010000035.1:0-18747 GCA_964436325.1 uncultured Tangfeifania sp. | reverse complement strand
CAACATGACCGTAACGGCAGCCTGTTCATCGATCTCAAGGTTTTTACCGTCCAGGGTCCCGTCAGCAGCACCTTCCAGTAAATCAACAAAATCCGACTTCAGGCGCAATAAAACAGCTTCCGCTTCGGGGTCTCCAAGCCTAACATTGTACTCAATCACAAACGGGTCTCCTCCCACTTCAATCAATCCGAAAAAGATAAATCCATTGTATTCAATATCTTCGAGGCGCAAGCCATTCACGGTAGGCCTGATGATCCGCGATTCCACCTTTCGCATGAACTCGTGATTGGCAAAGGGTACCGGAGATATAGCTCCCATCCCGCCTGTATTCAGGCCTGTGTTGCCTTCGCCAATACGCTTGTAATCTTTCGCTTCTGGCAAAATTTTATAATCCTTTCCATCGGTCAGAACAAATACCGACACCTCCACCCCACTCAGGAATTCTTCGATTACTACTTTTCGGCTGGCTTCACCGAACTTTCCGCCCAGCATCTCCCGGAGCATGGTTTGTGCTTCTTCAAGTGATTCAAGAATCAATACCCCTTTCCCTGCTGCGAGGCCGTCGGCTTTCAGCACATAAGGTTCTTTGAGGGAATTCAGAAAATCAAGGCCTTCTCTTAAATTATTGGAGGTAACGGTAAAGTGTTTGGCGGTGGGAATGTTGTGGCGCATCATAAACCCCTTGGCAAAATCCTTGCTCCCCTCGAGCAATGCCCCTTTCTTTTTGGGACCAACCACTTTAACCTTTTTGAGGTCGGCGTCTCCGGCCAGGAAATCATGAATTCCCTCAGCCAGGGGGACCTCAGGTCCAACGACCACCATGTCGATGTGGTTTTCAAGAACAGCCACTTTTACGCCCTGAAAATCATTAACGTTTACATCCAGGTTGCTGCCCAGCGAAGCCGTCCCTGCATTCCCCGGGGCAAAAAACAAATTTCCGGTTTGTTTGCTTTGCTTTATCTTCCAACCCATGGCGTGCTCCCTTCCCCCTGAGCCAATCACTAAAATGTTCATCTTAATTCTGGTTAAAAGATTCAAAATACATCTGCATGCGTTCACCAATTTTTTCCGCCAGTTCGATATCTCCATTCTCGCGGGCTTGTCGCTCCATCTGCTGCAAATAGAACAGATTGCGCTGAATTTCTTCGTTAATGTCTCGGGATTGCTGCAGTTCCGGACGAAGGGAGAAGAAATAGCCCAGTTCATCATTGAACATTTCAAAGGCGTCTTCAAAAACCGCCTTCCCTTTCTCCGCAGCACCCGCCTTGTAATAGTTTTCAGCCAATTGAAGGGAGAAATACTCATAAGGAACGATGTCTCCCGGGACAAGCTCAAAAGAACGATCGATCACGGCAATGGCAGAATCATTTTTCCCCTCCTCGATCAATCCTTCTGCCAGCCGGCCAAAACTGTTCCGTATATTGGTCATCATCCTGCGGTTATTTTCATCGATATACACATTGGGGTCATTCATATTCCCGTATTCAAACTGATTCATCAGGTTATCGTACATCACCTCCGTATTCACACTGCCATAGGACATCCGGTCGTCAGAAGCATCACCTTTCACCGGAACGAAACGGTAGGCAAATCCTTCCACCCGGAAATAGTCCTGCAGGTTCAAATATTTACTGCGTCCCACAGTAATGGCCCAGTAAATGGGCCGTTCCCAGTTGTTGGTAGCGAGCATATCGAGAATCATCATCTCATCTTTGGGGAGGAAATTTCTTCCCGATAAATCGATGGTTATGGTATCCACAATTTTGCCGTAATCTTCCGGTTTTACCACGTTATGCCGGATAACTGCCTCTTTATCGACCTCAAAGCTCAGCACTTTTTTGGGCAGATAAGCCGCATTATCGGCCTGTTGCAGTTTGGTAGCCGGATTATCATCAGCAATAAAATCAATCGCCTCTTTAAGGCCAATCGAGGGTCTGGAAATCCGTGGGTTATCCATCAGGTAAACCACGTCACGGGTTCCCTGCCGGTATTTATCCGGTTCCATGGAAAACGGCATGGGCTCAGACTCATAGGCCTGACGGCGCATCTGGTCAATGTACCAGTCGGTTTGAAGGTAACTGAGGTTCGAAACCCGCACATCGGTACGCACGCCTTCCACCTCCTGATTGTACCAAAGCGGGAAGGTATCGTTGTCGCCATTGGTGAAGATAATCCCGTTGGGCTGGCACGTTTTCAGGTAGTTGGCCCCAAGGTCACGGGCGGTATACCGATCGGAACGGTCATGGTCATCCCAGTTTTCGGAAGCCATAATTCCCGGCACGAGAATGAGGGAAACCACTCCGGCAATTCCGGCAGCCACGGTTTCGGGCATGTATTTTTTCAGGGCTTCGATAATACCGAGCACCCCGAAGCCAATCCATATGGCAAAAGCATAGAAAGACCCGGCATACGCATAATCACGTTCGCGGGGCTGATGGGGATACTGGTTCAGGTAAATCACAATGGCCAGGCCTGTCATAAAAAACAGCAGGAAAGTGATCCACAGGCTTTTCTTTCCCTCCTTTCCTTTGTTGTAGAGGAAGAAAACCCCCAGCAGTCCAAGCAAAAAGGGCAGGAAATAATAGGTGTTCCGGGCTTTATTCTCCGCAAACCTGGCCGGCAGGTTATCCTGATCGCCGAGGCGCCACTCATCGATAAAATCAATGCCGCTCAG
The DNA here is from genome assembly GCA_964436325.1 of uncultured Tangfeifania sp. Taxonomy (GTDB): domain Bacteria; phylum Bacteroidota; class Bacteroidia; order Bacteroidales; family Prolixibacteraceae; genus Tangfeifania. Next base: position 16,073 of record CAYTDH010000035.1, on the reverse strand, counting down.
CCAGTTCCCGTTTAGGATGCCTCCATGCCCCTGAATATCGTTTTGGCGGCCTACAAAATTCCACATGAAATACCGGAAGTACATATGTCCCACCTGGTACCGGATAAAGAAGCGCATGTTTTCCACAAAGGTGGGTTTCACAATATTCTCGGTTTCCCCGGCTTCGTTCCGGTGCCGTATGCGCCGTCCGTCGACTTTTCCCCACAGCTCATAATCCTGGGCATGCACCGGTTGCATGTTACTCCACATCCTGGGGAAAAGGGTTAAGAATTTTTCATCGTAATTGGGCTCCACGCGGTGGTCGGTCACTACATATTTCCCGTCAATCTGCGAATAGATGGGTTTCCCCTCACTGTAACGTTCAGCAGGATCGAGGGGTGCATTGTAATACGGACCGTAAAACAGCGGACGGTTCCCGTATTGTTCCCGGTTCAGATAACTTAACAACGAAAAAACATCATTGGGACTGTTCTGATCCATGGGCGGTTTGGCGGCAGAACGGATGATGATCAGGGTAAAAGAGGAGTAGCCGATGAGAATAACGGTAACCCCCACAATGACGGTATTCCAGAACACCATCTTCTTGCGGGTGGTGTAGATGATGCCATAAATAATGGCTGCAATGAGCAATGCAATATAGAAGATCGCCCCGGATTTATAGGGGAGCCCGAAAGAATTGACAAACAACAGTTCAAACCAGGAGGCCACCGTTACCACCCCGGGAATAATGCCATACATGATAACAGCCAGCAAAATGATGGACACGGCAAGAGCACCGATAATGCCGTTGCGGCTGACTTCATACTTTTTGAAGTAATAGACAAAAACAATGGCCGGTATCGCCAAAAGGTTGAGCAGGTGAACCCCAATGGAAAGGCCGATGATGTAGGCAATGAAAATCAGCCACCGGTTGGCATGGGCATTATCGGCGATATTTTCCCATTTCAGGATAGCCCAGAAAACAATAGCCGTTAACAACGAGGAGAGGGCATACACCTCTCCCTCAGTGGCTGAAAACCAGAAGGTGTCGGAAAAAGTATAAGCCAGAGCCCCCACAAACCCTGCAGCCATGATGGAAACCAACTGTCCGGTAGTGGCAGTGCCATTCTGGTTAACCATCAGTTTTTTGGCCATGTGGGTAATGGTCCAGAACAAAAACAAAATAGTAAACGCACTAGCAAGGCCCGACATGATATTGATCATCATCGCCACATTTTCGGGGCCCGCAAACAAGGTAAAGAAACGTCCGATAATCATAAAAATGGGAGCTCCCGGGGGATGTCCCACCTCCAGTTTATACGCAGTGGTAATAAATTCGCCGCAATCCCAGAAACTGGTTGTCGGTTCAATGGTCATTAAATAAACAACGGCTGCAATTAAAAAGGTAATCCAGCCCAAAAGCCTGTTCGTCAGTGTATATCTATCCATTTGTACTTATTTTCTCATTCCGGTTAATCGATGCAAAAAACCTGTTTGCTGCGAAGATAGTTGTTTTCAATCAAACTAAAATAATGGAAGATAATTTTCACCGAAATTTCCGTGCCGCGATGCAGTGACCATCCGTTGCACACTTTTTTCCGGTTCAGGAATGCATCATGATTCCCGTTACCATCCTTCCGGTATCGATGCCCTCGCGGCGTGCCGAAAAGTACTTCTGTTCCTCCATGAATGTGCATTCACCAAGTACCTCAATATTTGCGGCCGGTACTCCGGAGGCAAGCAAAAGCTGACGGTTGGCCTCCCAAAGGTTCAAATGCTCCTTTCCGGAAGTATTTTTATGCAGCAAAAGGTGGGTCGCGGGAAGATTTCTCTTTACCTCAGTAACCACCTCCTCCCCCACTTCATAAACACGCGGTCCGATGGCGGGACCGATTGCCGCCAGCACATTCCGGGGAGAGGTGCCAAATGATTGAGCCATTTGGATAAGGACAATTGCGGCAATCTTCTTAACCGTTCCGCGCCAACCCGCGTGAACGGCTGCAACAGCCTTATTCACCGGGTCAAAAAACAGCAAAGGAACACAATCAGCCGTTTGAACACACAGGCAAATACCGGGCTGACTGGTCATCAGGGCATCGGTATCCTTTAGCTCATTCCGGGGGATGGCCTTCACTTCCTGCACCTTCTCGGAATGGGTCTGCCGCGGGAAAACCAATTGGGCAGGGTCAATCCCCAATACACGGGCCAGTTTTTGCCGGTTTTCCATTACTCCCGGGCGCTCACCGGTAAAACGGAAATGAGGGCTTCCGGAGAAAACCCGGCGGGTCGTGCTAAACGCCAGGATATTGTGAAAAGGCTCGAAAAGGGAATAGCTGGAAAGCAATTCCTCAGGAGTGGACAAGTAATTCATTCAGTTTTTCTTTATTCAGTAAAGTAACAGTCTTTTTCTCAATCACGATCAGCTTCTCTTTTTGCATTTCGGACAACACTCTGGCCAGCGACGGACGGGTAACTCCAAACAAATCGGCCAGTTGTTGCTGTGTGTTTTCCAATTCGATGGAATGGTAGCGATCGCCGGCTTTTTGCAAAAGATAGTGCGCCATTTTTTCCTTGATGGTCTTAAAACTCAGGAAATGAATCTTCTGTGAAAGAAATTGGGTCCGGGAGGATATACTGTTCAGGTAATTTTTCAGAATGTGCGTATTCATTTGCAATAACTTCAGGAACTCGGCCAGCGGAACCGAAAGAATTTTGACGTCATTATTGGCTGTAACCGTAACGGGAAAACGGTTCCCGGAGCCAAACAAAAAAGCGGTGGCCAGGGGACGTGGGGCCTCGATGTCTTCAATTTTTACGGTCTTCCCCGAATAATCGATCATTTCTCCACGGACGCTTCCCCAAAGAATGATGTAGAGATGCGAGATCTGTTCTCCGGCAAAAGCAACCACCTCATTTTTGGAAAATTTCCTGATCTGAAAATGAATCCGGCGCAGCAGCCTTTCGGTCTCTTTTTCAGGAACCCCTTTGAAAACCGGACATTTATCGAGCTGTTTGAAATCGATCATTTTTGTTGGTTTTGTAACAATTGGTACATTTTCAGGAACGGGCCTGTCATACTTTTGTTTTGTAAAAATAGCAACAATGGAAAAAGAAATCATAAAGAAATAAAAATTATGAGTATGTTTTGTTTTCAATGTCAGGAAGCAGCCAAAGGAATCGGCTGCACGGTAAAAGGAGTATGTGGAAAGACCGACGATGTGGCAAACCTTCAGGATACCCTGATGCATGTTTTGAAAGGCATTAGCTGGTACAATGAGAAACTGAGGGCCATTAAGCAGAATCCATCTGCCGTGGATAAATTTGTTTTCGACGGATTGTTCAGCACCATCACCAATGCCAATTTCGACAAGAAGAGTTTTGTAAAGCGGATCAATGATGCGCTGGAACTGCGCAGTGAACTGCACCAAAAATGTGTGGAATCTTCTGTTTCGTTGCCGTCGAACCTGCCTGATTTTGCAGCATGGAGCGGTTCCACCGAAGAGGATTTTGAAGCCAAAGCCACGGAGGTGGGAGTGCTGAGCACTGAAAATGAGGATATCCGTTCGTTGCGGGAACTCATCATTTACGGCGTTAAAGGGTTGGCCGCTTATGCCGAACATGCCTGGAACCTGGGACACAAAAAAGAAGAGATTTATGCCTTCATGCAGCGGGCCCTGGTAGCCACCACCGAAGACCTGAGTGCCGATGAACTGACCGCACTGGTTCTGGAAACCGGAAAATTCGGCGTGGATGTGATGGCGCTGCTCGATGAAGCCAACACCTCCGCTTATGGCAATCCCGAAGCGACCAAAGTGAACCTGGGGGTCCGGCAAAATCCCGCCATCCTCATTTCGGGTCACGACATGAAAGACATGGAAGACCTGCTGAAGCAAACTGAAGGCACAGGGGTAGATGTTTACACCCACAGCGAAATGCTTCCCGCGCATTATTATCCGGCATTCAAAAAGTACGACCACCTGGTGGGCAATTACGGCAATTCCTGGTGGAAACAAAAAGAGGAGTTCGAGTCGTTTAACGGCCCCATTCTGTTCACCACCAACTGCATTGTTCCGCCGTTGAAAAATGCCGGTTACAAAGACCGGATTTACACCACGGGTTCTTCAGGCCTCGAAGGAGCCATTCACTTTCCCGACCGGAAAAACGGCGAGATGAAAGATTTCAGCGCCATTATTGAACATGCCAAAAAATGCGCACCGCCGAAGCAAATTGAGACCGGTGAAATTACCGGAGGCTTTGCCCATGCACAGGTGTTTGCGCTGGCCGATAAAATTGTGGATGCTGTTAAAACCGGGGCCATCAAAAAATTCTTTGTCATGGCCGGATGCGATGGTCGCATGCAGAGCCGGGAATACTACACGGAGTTTGCAGAACAACTTCCCACGGATACCGTCATTTTAACGGCAGGGTGCGCCAAATACCGTTACAACAAACTGCCTCTGGGCGACATCGGAGGCATTCCGCGTGTGATCGACGCCGGGCAGTGCAACGACTCCTACTCACTGGCGGTCATTGCCCTCAAGCTGAAAGAGGTCTTCGAACTGAACGACATCAATGAGCTGCCCATTGCCTACAATATCGCCTGGTACGAGCAAAAAGCGGTTATCGTGCTGCTGGCATTGCTGTCCCTGGGCGTGAAAAACATTCATCTTGGCCCCACCCTTCCGGCTTTCCTGTCGCCCAATGTGACCAATGTGCTGGTGGAGAAATTCGGAATCGGCGGAATTACCAATCCCGAAGATGATATTCAGATGTTCATGGGAGCGAGGGCATAGGGAGAAAATGACAAACGCTAAAGGGAACTGTCATTTCTTAGGCAACCGCGCGATTCTTCGCGCCTTTGCGAGTCCCCACCCAAAATTTTTTGGACATAATGAGAATAATGACAATGGCAGTAACTGTCATTTCGACGACGCAGGAGGAGAAATCTGTTGAGATTTGGAGAGATTTCTCCTTCCGCCAATCGGCGGATCGAAATGACATCAAAGTGCGAATTTCTTAAATATCTCATTATGAGATATTTGTGATAATCTGTCATTGGTAGCAGACGAACTTAACCGCTGAGACGTGGGTTTTGATGAAGAGACATTATCCACAGATGAACACAGGTATTGAAGATGGAATTTCCAGATTTGTTGGGATTCAGGGAATCGACCCCGGAACTCTCCTCACCCTGACATCGCAAGCGATGTCTTTCCCTCTCCAAGGTGGAGAAGGAGGGGGTCCACATCCATGGCTACCGATTCATTAACCACTCATCCGATGACTGCGAGTCATCGGATAAGTAACAAATTTAACCTTTGCACTGGCACCCCCTGAACTCCCCCTCTCCACCATGAAGAGGGATGTTCCGGCTTGCCAGGACAGGGTGAGGGAATTTCTTTTACCCGACGGCTTCAACCCGATTGGATTAAAAAGAATAAATCTGAACAAACCCTTAGGGAGCTCCGCACCCTGAGGGATGAACCCGTGTGAAGGCCCAAAAAAATTCTGGAATTCATCCCAAAAAAACCTCAAAAAACCTGTTTCCATGTCCCACCAAAAACCCAAATGTCCCACAATGGGAAAAAATACAAGGATAGGACACTGGGTTTAAATCGGGTTAAAATACTCAAAAACAGTGTCTTACAAAATAAATCTCTTCAAAAAGTTTCATTTTAACCCCTTATAACTGGAATTACATTTTTTTTTCTAAATCATTTTTCCATAAATTTGGTTTGTATAATAGAGCATTGAATTTTTTGACCTTTTATAATATTGCTAAAATGTGAGTAATAGTGGGGAACCCTTGTTCATTTGAATCATATTAAAGCAAATTTACGAAGTCCTTTTATCCTTTTCTTTATCGAAAAATATTTAAAATCGATTAGAAAAATATTAAAAAAATGTAATTTAATTCTAAAAATACCATTTTAGCCATTAGAAACGGGAGAAAAAATACCATCTTCCGTTTTCATTTTCCTTAGTATCAAACCCCATTAATAATTTTGGTAAATCCATCTGACGGCATGAAGGTCATGCCTGTTTAAAGTACCTCAAAACGGTAATTCGTTGACAAAACATTATCTGTTCAAAAAGTGGGATAACATTTTAATATTCTTTAACCAGAAAAAAACAAAAGAATGAGTAAAAAAAGATATAAGGAAGATGAAATAAGAAAAATTCTTCAGGAATACGAAGATGGGGCTTCCATTCCACAAATCACGGAAAAATATCAAATCAGCCAGGCTACATTTTACAACTGGAAAGCAAAATACGGGAGAAACCTGTCTCATGATCTCTATACCATCGAAAAGCTGAAAGAGGAAAACGAACATTTAAAACGGATGTTTGCCGATCTCACGCTGGAAAATATTTCATTGAAAGAGCGACTGAAAAAAAAACAAGCGCAATAATCAACACCATGCATCGTGAAATAAAAAAAATGATTTTACAAAAAACACACGTAAACAGTTCATCATGATTTTAAAGCAGGGAATTTATCACTGGTATGCCATATATACCCGGATTAACCGGGAGAAAAAAGTAGCCGGTTTTTTGGAGGAGAATGCCATCGAACATTATCTGCCTTTGAAAAAAACGTTAAGGCAATGGAGCGACCGGAAGAAATGGGTCAAAGAGCCGTTATTCCGCTCCTACCTCTTTGTAAAGGTCAGCCACAGGGAATTTTTCAATGTGCTGAACACTCCGGGTGTTGTCCGGTATATCTGTTTTGGAGAAGTTCCTCAAAGTATTCCGGAGCAACAAATTGAAAACATCCGGATTTTTGTGGAGCAACAAAAGAAAGAAATTGTCGTTACACAGGAAAAAATCACCAGGGGCCTAAAAGCCAGAGTCCTTTGCGGACCGTTAAAGGATGCCGAAGGGGAAGTGGTGGAAATTCTGGGTCAATCGCGTTTAATGGTCCGCATCGAATCGCTGGGATACTCCCTGCATGCCAATATTGCCCGGGAAGAATTGAATATAATCCCACAACCCGAAGCAACCCGTAACCAAATGATTGGTTGATCTTCTTTTAATAGTCTATCGTGGATAATGTCATAATTATTGGTGCAGGAATGGCGGGTGTTGGAGCCTCCTACCACTTTTCCTGCCATCACATCAAAGTTACCATCGTTGAAAAAAACAGCAGCCATGGAGGGATAGCCAGCTCCTTTTTTTCCAATAAAGGCTTTGTTTTCGATAATGGTCCGCATGTGTTCTGCCCCAAAACTGAAAGAATAAAGAACCTGTTTTTTGACTCCGTCGATCACCAGGTGGAATGCTTCCATTTGCGGACCAATAACTATTGGAAAGGCTACTGGATTAAACACCCGGTGATGCTTAATCTGCATGGCCTCCCGGGTTCAATCGTCAAAAAAACGATAACCGAACTCAGAGAAATTAAAGAAGAAGAGGAGTCTCTGGCCCCTAACTTAAAAGATTGGTTATATGCGGTTTTTGGGCAAACGCTGGCTGAAAATTTCTTTTTGAAATACATTCAAAAACATTACACCACCAGCGCAGACAATATAGAGATTCAGAAAATGGAACCCTTGTTCCACAGGGCCGGATTTAATGATGTTCTTTTTTCATTCATCAAGAGAAAAAAAGAGAATACTCCTCCCCCTCCCTGGCACTATTATCCAACAGCGGGAGGATTTGTCCGGTTTCTTGACAAATTTATTTCCAAGGTTCCCGTTACAACCGGCCACCAGGTTATATCCATCGATGCGGACAAAAAAATCCTCTTTTTTGAGAACGGCAGGATAAAAAAATACGATTACCTGATCTCTTCTATCCCTTTGCCCGAACTCATCAAAATGATAATACGGGTTCCTCACCAAATAAAATCAGCAACCGCAAAATTAGCATACACAAGCTGCATTCTGGTGAATATCGGCATCGACCGGAAAATTTTTCCCAAAGCGCACGTGACTTATTTCCATGATCCGGATATTATCTTTTCAAAACTGAGTTTCCCCCATATGTTTTCGCCCCATAATGCGCCCAAAGGATGCGAAACCATCCAGGCCGAAATTCATTTTAGTAAAAAATACAGGCCACTTTACCTTGAAGCCGAGCGGTTCATTGACCCCACGATCAACAGCCTCCTGCGATCAGGATTGCTGCTCAAATCGGACAACATCATTTTCAAAGATGCCCGGCTCATTTCTTATGGCAACATCATTTATGATTTTGACCAAAAACCGAACACCGCCATTATCCATAAATATTTAGACAGCCTGAATATTAAATATTGCGGAAGACTCGGTGAATGGGACGAAAAAATGGCAGATGAATCCTTCGCAAGCGGCGAAGAAGCTGCTCAAAAAGTAATTCATGAAATAAATGCAAACAGGCAAGCCGGAGACCCCCCTCCAAAGTTTTTTCACTATACCAAAAATCCGGAGGATTAAAAACAATTCCAAAACTAAAGCGAAACAATACCTCCAAATAAAATAAACCTCAATTCACTTATTCGGTAGAATTGGGGAAGAAATCAAAGCATAATTATGATGAAACGAGCCATGAGAAATAATTTCACACACAGGAAAATGTTTATATAGCGAGTTCCATGTGTTACCATTAAAAATAAACAATTATAAACACATGAAAATATTAATTACCGGGAACCTGGGCTATGTTGGCCCGGGAGTTGTCTCTGAGTTACGTAAAAATTATCCGCAGGCAGAACTTATCGGTTTCGATTTGGGATTCTTTGCACATTGTTTAACCAATTCTCATTGCCTGCCGGAACGAAAGTTAAATCATCAAATCATCGGTGATGTACGTAACTTCAGTCCGGAAATTCTTAATGATATTGACGCAATCGTTTACCTGGCCGCCATTTCAAATGACCCCATGGGTAATCGGTTCGAAAAGGTTACGATGGACATCAACTATAAATCGGCAGTTACAATGGCAAAAGCCGGGAAAGAAAAAGGTGTAAAGTCGTTTGTTTTTGCGTCCAGTTGCAGCGTTTACGGAGAAGCAAATGATTTTGCCAAAGTTGAGTCCGACAGGCTTAATCCACTCACTGCTTACGCCCGCTCAAAAATTGCGGCTGAACAGGATTTGGAAAAAATTGCCGACAAAAAGTTCACTGTAACTTGTTTACGTTTTGCAACTGCATGTGGTTTTAGCTATCGGTTACGGCTTGATTTGGTTGTTAATGATTTTGTTGCAGGGGCAGTTACGTCAAAACGTATTGATATTTTGAGTGACGGAACACCCTGGCGACCGCTCATAAATGTACTGGATATGGCCCGTGCCATCGATTGGGCGGTAATGAGAAATGCTGAAAATGGCGGCAATTTCCTCGCCATAAATACCGGAAGCAATGAATGGAATTACCAGGTTAAAGAGCTGGCAGAAGCAGTGGCCGAAGTAGTTGACGGATGCAAAGTCACAGTTAATCCGGAAGCTCCGCCCGACAAAAGGTCCTATAAGGTAAACTTCGATTTATTTAAAAAGCTGGCGCCCAATCATCAGCCGGTTTTTCAACTTAACCCAACAATTAAAAATTTGATTGAAAACCTGAATGCCATGGAATTTAATGATGCAAATTTCAGAAAGTCATCATTAATGAGGTTAAATGTTATCAGCAACTTGATTCAGCAAAATGAACTCAACAATAATTTGACCTGGACCTGGAAGTAAAAAATTATGATTTTCATCGAAACAAAAATAAAAGGACCTTACGTTATTGAAATCGAAAAACTGGAAGATGAACGTGGGTTCTTCGGCCGGTCGTGGTGTAAAAACGAAATGAAAAAGCACGGGATAAATGCAAATATCCTTCAGGCAAATATTTCATTCAATATACAGAAAGGAACATTGCGTGGCATGCATTACCAGGTGGCTCCACACCAGGAAGCCAAACTGGTGCGGTGCTCAAGAGGAAGTATTTACGATGTTGTCATTGATTTGCGTAAAAATTCCCCAACATTCAAACAATGGATTGGCGTTGAACTCACACAAGACAACTACAAAATGCTTTATGTTCCTGAAGATTTCGCTCATGGCTTTATTACACTGGAAAATAATTGCGAAATCAGTTACCTGATGTCAGCACTATACGTTCCGGGATCTGGTGCAACCATTCGTTGGAATGACCCTCTTTTTAATATTCAATGGCCGCTTGAGCCCACAGTTATGTCAGAAAAGGACAAAACACAGTCAGATTTTAAGTTTTAGAAACAATTAATACGGGAATAACATCAATTTCAGACTACACATTTTCAAACCGCTTTCACATTTTTTATGAAAAAAAATCATACCGCCAGTAAATGCAGGTTTTGCAAAAACCAACTGGAGCATACCGTTATTGACCTGGGCATGTCTCCGCTGTGTCAAAAACATATAAAGCCCGAAAACCTGAATGATATGGAGAAGTATTTCCCACTTCATGCATATATATGTGAAACCTGCTGGCTGATGCAACTGGAAGAGTTTGCTACACCCGATGAAATATTTGCTGATGAATATGCCTATTTTTCATCGTACTCTGAAAGCTGGCTTGAACATGCAAGAAAATACACAGAGCAAATGACCAAACGCTTTAACCTGAATGCAAACAGTTTGGTTGCAGAAATTGCAAGCAATGACGGGTATTTGCTCCAGTGGTTTGTGCAAAAAGGCATTCCCGTTTTGGGAATTGATCCGGCAGCCAATGTGGCAAAAGCAGCAAGAAAGAAAGGGGTCAAAACGGAAGTGGAATTCTTCGGAAAAAAAACGGCTTCCAAACTAATTCAAAAATACGGGAAAGCAGATTTACTGCTAGGCAACAATGTACTTGCTCATGTTCCTGATATTAATGATTTTGTTGCCGGCACAAAAAAGATGCTCAACCCGAACGGAGTAATTACCATGGAGTTTCCTCATTTGCAAAGACTAATAGAAGGGAACCAGTTTGACACCATTTACCACGAACATTTTTCATATTTGTCGTTTGTGTCCGTCAACCGGATTTTTGCCCATCATGGCATTAAATTATTTGATGTTGAAGAGTTGCCGACCCATGGTGGTTCATTACGCATTTTCGGCAAACATGCGGAGGATACTTCTAAAAAAGTAACAATCAATGTTGCCAGACTTCTTAAAAGAGAGGTTGATCTTGGGTTTGAAAGTTTAGATTTTTATTCCCGTTTTGAAGAAAAAGTAAAAGAGACCAAACGGAAAATATTAGACTTTTTAATTCAGGCCAAAAGAAATGGTAAAACCATTGTGGGATACGGTGCTCCGGGAAAAGGAAATACCCTCCTCAATTATTGTGGTATTCGAACCGATTTTATTGATTATACGGTTGATATGAGCCCCCACAAGCAAGGGAATTTTTTACCCGGGACACACATTCCAATATTACACCCCGACATCATAAAAGAAACAAAACCCGATTACGTATTCATTTTACCCTGGAATTTAAAAGAAGAGATAATGGAACAACACAAATATGTTCGCGAGTGGGGAGGAAAATTTGTTGTTCCAATTCCTGAACTGGTAATTCTGGATTAAAAAAAATAAAAATGAAAGTTGTTCTTTTTTGTGGCGGACAAGGTATCAGGCTAAGAGAATATTCAGATCAGATTCCCAAACCTATGGTAAATATTGGCTATCGACCAATCCTGTGGAATATTATGAAATATTACGCTTATTACGGACATAAAGATTTTATTCTGTGTTTGGGATACAAAGGGGATATTATCAAAAAATTCTTTTTGGATTATGACGAAACCATTTCTAACGATTTTGTTTATGCCAATAGTGGAAAAGATATCGAACTTCATAATTCTGATATCCATGATTGGAGAATCACTTTTGTTGATACCGGATTAAATGCGAACATTGGAATGAGGTTAATGCAGGTTCGTGAGTATTTAAAAGATGAGGAGATGTTTCTGGCAAATTACAGTGACGGGTTAACCGATCTTAATCTTCCTTCCATGATTAAATGGTTCGAAAAGCAAAATAATAAAACAGCTGCATTTATGACATGCAATTCAACCCAAAGTTTTCATTTTGTTGAAAAGGGAGAAAACGGTATCGTGCATAACATTAATCAAATCAGCACTTCTGATCTGCTGATTAATACCGGATATTTTATTCTTCGAAATGATATTTTTAAGCATATGGAGTATGGGGATGAACTTGTTGATCAGCCATTTAAAAGACTAATTGGTGAAAAAAAGCTGGTCTCGTGGCAACATCAGGGTTTCTGGATGAGCATGGATACATTTAAAGATAAAAAAAACATAGACGATATCTACGAAAAGGGGAATCCCCCATGGGAAATCTGGAAAAAAGAGAAAAAAAACGGACGGAAAATTTCCCGTGACCAAAAAAACAACTCTGTTTCTTATGAAAATCCAATTCGATAAAACCAATCCTTTAAATATCCTTTGCCTTGGCGCACATTGCGATGATATAGAGATTGGCGCAGGTGGAACTTTGTTGAAGCTAATTCATGAATATTCCATTAAACAGCTAACCTGGATTATTTTTTCTTCAAATGAAATAAGAAAAAAGGAGGTGTTAAAAAGCGCTGAACAATTTTTGTCAGAAGTTCCAAACAAAAAAATCATAATCAAATCATTTCGCGATGGTTTTTTCCCATTCAGTGGCACAAAAATAAAAGAGTATTTCGAAGAACTTAAAAAAATGTATTCGCCAGATATCATTTTCACACATTACCGAAACGACCGCCATCAGGATCACCGGGTAATCAGCGATTTAACCTGGAATACCTGGAGGAACCATTTTATTCTGGAATATGAGGTTCCTAAATATGACGGCGACCTTGGCATTCCAAACTTCTTTGTTGCTCTTGATGAAAAATATATCAGAAAAAAGAATCAAATACTGCTGGAAACGTACGAATCTCAAAATTCAAAACACTGGTTTGATGATTCAGCTTTCAATGCGTTACCAAGATTAAGAGGGATGGAATCAGCCACAAAATTTGCTGAAGCCTTTTTTGCGCGGAAATTGGTTTTTTAAAAATCAAAAAACATTCACATTTCGTAATGAATATACTCAAAAACATACAAACCCATGAAATACAGGAGGCAGGGAATTTCATGTACGAACTCGCCGAACGTTTGTACCCCATATGCAGGAGCATAACAGGAAACGGTGTTCGCGAAACACTTTCAATCCTGAATGAATTTATTCCTGTTGTCATCACTGAGATTCCCACAGGCACAAAGGTATTGGACTGGGAAATCCCTGATGAATGGAATATCAATGATGCCTGGATAAAAAATGCTGAAGGGGAAAAAATTGTTGATTTTAAAAGATTGAATCTCCATGTGTTAAACTACAGCATCCCTTTTGAAAATACAGTAAATCTGGACGAACTAAAAAATCATTTATACTCTATACCGGAATATCCTGATTGGGTCCCTTATCGCACTTCATATTTTAAAAAGCAATGGGGATTTTGCATTCCTCATAATCAATTCGAAAATTTACCCGATGGGAAATACCAGGTAAAAATAGATTCAGAATTAAAACCAGGTTCTTTAACCTACGGCGAAGTTTTCCTTCCAGGCAAATCAGAAAAGGAAGTGCTTTTCAGTTGTCATATTTGTCATCCTTCGCTTTGTAACGATAATTTGTCAGGTATTGTTCTTGCCACCAGGCTGGCAAACACTTTAAGTTCACTTGACTTGCACTATTCCTATCGGTTCTTATTTGTCCCCGGAACCATTGGTTCTATTGCCTGGCTTAGTAAAAACGAAGATAAGTTGCACAACATTAAACATGGGTTGGTCCTTACATTACTTGGTGATTCAACGTTCTTTCAGTATAAAAAGTCAAGACAGGAAGATGCTGAAATTGATAAAATAATGGAATACGTTTTAAACAATACGGAAGGATCGAAGATCCTTGATTTTTCTCCTTACGGTTACGATGAAAGACAATATTGTTCCCCTGGCTTCAACCTTCCGGTAGGCCGGCTTTCACGAACTCCTTTTGAAGAATTTCCTGAATATCACACGTCGGCAGATAACCTCAATTTTATTCGTCCCTCTGGGTTGAGTGAATCTCTGAGGTTGTTACTTAAAATTCTATCTGTAATTGAAGGCAATAAAAAGTTTATCAATTTGCACCCCAAAGGAGAACCCCAATTGGGAAAACGCGGATTGTATAAATCAATTGGCGGACAGAGACAGCAAAAGGATTTTCAGATGGCTTTGTTGTGGGTACTAAATTTATCAGATGGAAATCATTCATTACTGGATATTGCAATTAAATCTGGTATTCATTTTGACTTGATTTATGAATCATCTTCAATACTCCATCAACACGCTTTAATAGCACCTGCTTAAAAATGGATAGTCTGAATAATAAAACAGCATTAATCACGGGGGCAACAAGTGGAATTGGTAGGGCTGTTGCTGTTTTACTTTCACAAAAAAAATGCAATTTAATTTGCCTTAGCAGAGAGACAAAAAAATTGGATATTTTAAAAACGGATATTGCCGGTGATGTTTCCTTTTTAGGTTATGAATGTAATTTTTCCAATGAAAACGATTTAATCCGTTTAATGCATAAATTACAAGGTAGCCAAATTGAAATTGATATCCTTGTTCATTCGGCCGGAATTATTAAAATGAATTCAGCAATTGATGCAACTATAGATGATTTCAATTCTCTTTTCAATATCAATGTTAAGGCTCCATTTTTAATTACAAAATTCCTGCTGTCTAAATTGAAAGTGAATAATGGACAAATCGTATTTATAAATTCCAGTGTTATTCAGCAAGCCATATCAAATCTTGGGCTTTATAGTGCCACTAAGTTTGCTTTAAAAGGTTTTTCAGATTGTTTGAGGCAAGAGGTAAATGGTTGTGGAGTACGTGTTATTAATGTGTATCCGGGAAAAACTGCTACACCAATGCAGCAAAAATTATACAAAAGTGCCCAAAAAGATTACGAACCTGGAATTCTTTTACAACCTATGGATATTGCATCAGTGATAGTAAATACGTTAGAACTCCCGGGAACAGCAGAAGTGACGGACTTGCACATCAGGCCTTTTATAAAAAGTTAATCGTATTCTTTTATTCGGAGTCTAAACAATCTTGAACATAATGAACCCATCTACCGAAATTGAAAAATCTGTCTCTTTTACCGATCTGGTGACAATCGCAATGCCGGTTTACGAAAGAACGAACTATTTCAGAGAAGCATTGGATAGCGCCTTAAATCAAACCGTGAAATGTGAAATTATTGTTGTTGACAATTGTTCTTCGCATCACTTTTTTGAGGAAGTTTGCAAAGAAAAAAAGGTTACGTATTATCGAAACGAAACAAATATTGGATTATATAATAATTTAAACAAGTGTTACAGCCTGGCAAAAACAGAGTATGTAAAGTTTTTACAAGATGATGACATACTATCACCTAATTACATTCATTCATTTTTAAAAGCGAAAAACCAATACCCCGATATTGATATTTTTTTCTCAAATTATACCATCATTTCAACAAAGGGAAAAGTACCCCATCACTATACCATACCATTTGGCTATATGGCAAATGGGTACAAAGTGATTGAATACGCTGCGAACTATGAATTGAATTTCCCCTATATGACAAGTACCATTAAAAAGGGTTTAGCTCCTCTTGATTTGGACACCAATGAAAGTTTTGGGGGGTACGACTGGCTATGGATTTATTCAAATGCTGACCGGTTTTCCTTTTATGGTGATCCTGAAAAACTTTACCTCTACAGAATTCATATGGAAAAGGCTTCAGATAGAAAAAAGGATTGGGTTGCAAACCGGTTAACGCATAGTTACATTATTGACAATATTATACCTTTAAAAATAACCGATCCTAAATTGATAAAAAAAGCATCAAAAAAGGTATTTTGGGAATTAATGATATTGAAATCATTTGGTAATAAAAAAGAAATTCAAAAAATTCAAACCAGTGAAAGCAGATTTGGTAAATACCTGAAAAATAAACAAAAAAAACACTATTTTTTTAAAATGTTATTTTTAATGCCCAAAGGATTAATTTGTTTTTTTTTCAGAGTATCTAGAAAACTAGGAATTGTAAATTGATTGTTTTTAGCATGAACAAAC
>CAYTDH010000034.1:0-18748 GCA_964436325.1 uncultured Tangfeifania sp. | reverse complement strand
TCCTGAAGGCAGTGGACTATGATTTTGAAAATACAGTGTTCTCCTATATTCCCAACACCTCCGAAACTGCCTTTTACGGTATGGTTGAAGGTATCCGGACCTATTTGACCGACTGGAAAATTCAGGAACTGAAAAAACGGAATGGTCAGCTTACCGATGATAAAATTAAGGAAATCATCTCTTTTGAACCGCGTATTGAAAAAATTGCCATCAAGGATGTGAAACTCCGTACTTTTATTGCCGATGATGCCAGCAGGGAAGACCTGGTGGCGCATGTTTATGACGTAACCTACGGAGTGGTAAGAAATAACCTCGATACCCTGGTGGTCATTGATGATTCCATTGTCAGGGGGACGACCTTGAAAAACAGCATCCTCCGTATTCTGGGTCGTTTGCATCCCAAAAAAATTATTGTGGTTTCCTCGGCGCCTCAGATTCGTTACCCCGATTGTTACGGCATTGATATGGCGCAGCTCGATAAATTTATTGCCTTTAATGCAGCTATTGCCCTGCTTGAAGAAACCGGGAAAGAATCAGTTATCCGGGAAGTTTACCAAAAATGTAAAGAACAGGAAAACCTGCCAAAAGAGGAGATGGTGAATTATGTCCGGGAAATTTACCGTCCTTTTTCTGCAGAGCAGATATCTGCCAAAATATCTGAGTTGCTCAAACCAAAAGATACCAGTGCAGAAGTGGAAATCGTTTACCAGAGTATCGAAAACCTGCATAAAGCTTGTCCCAATGACAATGGTGACTGGTACTTTACCGGGAATTATCCCACTCCCGGAGGCAACAGGGTTGTCAATGCTTCATTTATTAATTATGTGGAGGGGAAGAACCAACGCGCTTATTAATGGAGTCTTTTTCTGAATAAACAGAACATTTCTTTTGCTTCGGTGTTTAACTAAAGGCCTCTGGAAATGAAAGATAAGAATTTGTCATGGCGTATTATTTATTCTTTCCTTCGGGAAATCGTATCTTTTTGTTTTCAGAGGTTTTTTAAAGCTTTTCAATGAATTGCCGGTAATCATGCACCATTACCGACCAACGCTCACCGCAGGTTTTTTCAAACATTTCTACGAAATTATCTTTCCTTGCCGGAAATAAACGGTTTATTTTGGCTATCCCGTACTTTTGAACCAGAAAACGAATAAATATTCCAACATTGGGGTAGTACACCTGTTCCTTTATCTCCGGATTTTGAAGAACATTATGAATGTCATTTTGTGAAGCAAAAATTCGATATATTTTTGCAGGCCCGGAAACAAAGATATGTATTGCAGGTTAGTAGGTAAGGAAATACAAGACATTGAAACGGGGAATACCGTTCAGCAAACCTCATTTTGGGCCAGGGTGAAATACCAGCAGGGACTGAAACCGTTTGCTTTCGAATATGCCGCCTCCGAAGATTTACTGAAACCTTCAAGGAGCGCAGGTAGAGTCATTAACGACGATTTGCTTGTTTTGGTTCAATATATCGATGACAGGCACAGCATTGCTTACATTCCGTATGGTCCGATTGATGAGCCCGATTTTGAGAATCAGGGAGTTTTTATGGAGGAGTTGGCCGAGGCCCTTCGTTCACACCTTCCCCTGAATTGTATTCTTATTCGGTTCGATTTGCCCTGGGAAAGCCAGTGGGCCCGTGAACCTGATTTCTTTGACGGGAACGGAAACTGGATCGGTCCTCCCTCTTTCCAGAACCAGGAATTCCGGGTAAATTTCAAAACCCGGAAGTGGAATCTTCAAAAGAGCCGAAGCGATAATTTACCCACGAATACCATTTTTCTTAATTTGGATGAAAGTAAGGAGAAACTTCTTCAGAATATGAAGCCCAAAACCCGTTATAATATTCGGCTTTCTGCCCGAAGGGGAGTGAGGGTAAGAAGTTATGGGGCGGAGATGCTTGAAACATGGTATTCCCTTTACAGGGAAACTTCCGAACGAAATGGAATTACCCTGCATCGCAGGGAGAATTTTTATGATTTTTTTGAAATTCAGAAAAAGGCCGGAAAAGAAATTGATACTCGTCTGTTGATGGCAGATTATGAAGGCGAATTCCTGGCCGCCATGTTTTTGGTTTTATCCAATAAGCGGGGGACGTACCTTTACGGTGCCTCATCGGGGAACCGGCGTAACCTGATGGCAACCTATGCTGTTCAGTGGGAGGGTATCCGCCGGGCACGCGAAGCGGGGTGCAACGAATACGATATGTTTGGAGCAGCCCCAAATGCCAATTCGGGCCATCCCATGCACGGTCTTTATCGTTTCAAAAGCGGGTTTGGCGGTTATTTCTTTCACCGGATGGGGTGCTGGGATTACCCCTTAAAACATACCCAGTACAATTCCTTTAGGGCACAGGAAGTAAAAAACCAGGCGTACCATGTAAATTGAAAACCCTAATACTTTACCCCGATCCAGAAAAAAAGAAAACTCAGGAAAATATAAGCCAGAATGGCAAGCGCCAATCCGAAAACATGGAAGACAACCAGTAAAATCAGTGCAATAGCGAGGAAAACAAAGCGATACCAATTTTCCTTAAGGTTTATTGAAGAAAACTTTAACGAAAACATCGGCAGGTTTATAACCATGATACCCGAAGTGAATAACCCGAGAAGCCATAAAGCAGTTGGGGAGTAAAGGAAGTTCAACAATTGGTGCTGGGCTGAAAAACCGTACATCAGACCCAGCGAAGCCCAGAACAATCCATTTGCCGGTATGGGGAGTCCCCTGAAAAAATTCTCATCGGGACCAGCATTAAACCGTGCCAGTCGCAGAGCACCCATTAGGGGCATGATTAACGGGGAAGATAAAATCAGCCATTGGCTCCATGAGGCTGAAATCCCGGTAATGGGCTGATGCTTTCCGAAAAGGGAGAGTTCCAGCAGGGAGAAAAGAATGGATGCGGGTGCCAGTCCGAATGAAACCAAGTCCCCCAGTGAATCAAGCTGTTTTCCTGTTTCAGAATAGGCTTTCAGCAAACGGGCAGCAAAGCCATCCATGAAATCGAAAACGGCGGCGAGGCATATAAAGAGGCCAGCTTGAAAGAGGTTTCCGTCAAGGGCAAAAATGATGGACAGTGAACCTGATATCAGATTCAGCGACGTGATAAAATTGGGTATGTGTTTTATGAAGCGATACACAAAAACGAAGATATTTTTTAGGGAAGCGTGGCTATCACGGTCAATCCTCCAATTGATTTGTGGTGTAATTTAACCTGGACTTCTGCGTCTGGCGGGAAAAACATGTCTACCCGGGAGCCAAAACGGATAAAGCCGTATTCTTCGCCCTGCTCTACGCGGTCGCCTGTTCCTTTATAAGTTACAATACGCTGTGCCACGGTGCCTGCAATTTGTCGTGACATGATTTCAGTGCCGTTTTCCATTTTGAAAACCGTGGAGCATCGTTCATTTTTTTCGGATGACTTTTTGACAAAAGCAGGGTAATATGCTCCCTTACGGTGGTGTTGGTAAACGATCTCTCCGGAAACAGGTACCCGGTTCTGATGGACATTAAAAACCGTCATGAAAATCGAGACCTGCAGCCGTTCGGCCTGAAAATATTCTTCCTCGAAAACCTTGATGATTTCAACAATTTCACCATCGGCGGCAGCCAATACATGACGGGAATTTTTTTCAATTTCCCTTATGGGTTCTCTGAAAAAGAAAATAATGAGGACTGCTCCGGCCAGAGATGCTCCTGTCAAAAAATAAAAAATCAGATAATCTCTTAAAAAAATGTAGATAAGGGCATTCAAAACAGCCAGAAAGTAAAAGGCTATTGGAATGATTTTTCTTCCTTCTCGGTGTATCTTCATTGCTTATAAATTTCCGCTAAATGTTAACCATACATAAACGACAGGGATAATAAACAGTAAACTGTCGAGACGGTCGAGTAATCCTCCGTGACCGGGCAAGACCGTTCCCGAATCCTTTACTTGTAGTTTGCGTTTTATTTTCGATTCGAATAAATCTCCCAGGGTGCCAAAAACAACCACGATAGCAGCAATCACCAGCCAGTCGGTTAATGTGGGAACCTGAAAAATAACTGCATTTACTATACCCATGACCATGGCAAAAACAGCCCCTGCTAAAAAACCCTCCCATGATTTTTGGGGGGATATCTTTTTGTGAATTTTATGCCTTCCAAACATCGAACCGGCAACGTATGCCATTGAGTCAAAAACCCAAACCACAAAGAATACGCCCAACAATATCCAGGGTTGAAAGTCTCCTTGTTCAGGATATTGGGGATGAACAATGAAATTGAGCAGGCTTAACGGGACAGCAACATATACAAATCCCGTAAGTGTAACCGCACTGGGCTGAATATCGCGGGAATTATCCCTGAATACTTCAAAAAGGAAAAGGATTATCAATACCGGAATGAAGATAAGAAAGGCATTCTTGGGGATGTACCCGTTTACCATAGAAAAACTTGTTATAAACAAGAGAAGGCCCAGAATTAGTCCTGTTGTTTTGTGCGGAGAAATTCCCGGTCTTTCAACCAATTGGTAAAACTCCAGTTGGGTGAAAAACAAAAGCGGAGCAAAAACTGCTGCAAATGCAAAGGGATGTATAGCAGTTCCTGCAATCATGAGGGCCACATAACAAAATCCTGTTATTGTACGTTTTACCAGATCATTCAATTTTTCAACTCTTTAAGTAAATCCATTGCTTTATTGAGGTCAGCCTCCGGCACATATACAACAAGATTTCCAAAAGACTGGTATGCTGTATCATGCTGATTCAGGATTACTGTTTTAATCCCTGCATTTTCCAATAAGTCTTTTGCCATGGTGGCTTTATATTCATGGACTGTCAAAAATGCCTCTTTCCATCCTTTTTCCATAGTACAAATGTATTAAAATATCATTTCAAAGTTAAAATAAATAAACATGAAGTTGCTTTGGCCCATGCGCTCCAAGGGTCAGGATTTTTTCGATATCAGCAGTACGACTGGGACCGGTAATAAGCAAAAGTTGTGAGGGCAGTTCTTCAGGATATTTTTTCAAAAGGGCTTCAATAGCTTCTTCCAGGTTCATGACGATTTGTTTCCGGTTGGCTAAGATGATATGATGGGGAGGATAAACGAACATTTTGCGGGCTCCTTTTTGCCGGGAGCTTACGAATGCCGATCCTGTTGCGGCTATCAGAGATTCACAACCGGTAATGCTCACTTCGATGGTTTCCGGAATTAAACTGCAATGGGTGTATGGAACCTCATTGGTGTCAAGAATCGACTGTATTGCGGGTTCATTGCAGCAGATAGCAGAAGAAGAATATTCTGCAAGTGATTCCTTCAGAAACCGGCAACAGTCCTCTGCCGTTTCGAACAGTTCGGCCTTTCCATTAACTTCTTCCAGTTTTTTTTTGAATAAAAGTTCTGGAGACGTACCTTCATTCTGGAAAAGCGGAAATTTAAATCCCGTGTTTTTAGTCCTTATTTTCCGGTCATTTTTGAGCCGGGCCAGTATTTCTTCGCGGGAGGAGCGCATTTTTTATGCCTAAAGGGTTTGATTGGAAGAGCCATTGGTTTTTTGTGGCTCTTCTTCAGTGGGTTTTTCCCCTGATTCTTCCTGCCCGTTTTCTGTGTCAATTATCCTATCATGCCAGGGACGTTTGCCAAAGATTCTTTCCAAATCTTCGCTGAAAATGACTTCCCGTTTCAGCAATAATTCAGCCAGCTTTTTATGTCCTTCGGAATTCTCGGACAATACTTTTTTTGCCCGGATAAACTGTCCGTCAATAATTTTTTTTACTTCAGCATCGATCAGTTCAGCTGTTTTTTCGCTGTAGGGTTTGGTAAAGGAATAATCTGACTGTCCCGTGGAGTCATAATAACTCACATTCCCCACTTTTTCGCTCATGCCGAAATAGCTCACCATAGCATACGCCTGTTTGGTTACTTTTTCCAGGTCGTTTTGTGCGCCGGAAGAGACCCTTTCAAAAATGAGTTCTTCGGCAGCACGTCCACCAAGGGCTGAACACATTTCATCGAGGAGTTGTTCTTTGGTGGTAATGGATCGCTCCTCAGGAAGATACCAGGCAGCACCCAGTGCTTTCCCCCTGGGTACAATGGTAACTTTAACGAGGGGATGAGCATATTCCAGCAACCAGCTGATGGTGGCGTGGCCTGCTTCATGAAAAGCAATGGTGGTTTTTTCTTCCTTGGAAATGATTTTGTTTTTCTTTTCCAAACCTCCGATAATCCGGTCTACTGCATCCAGAAAATCCTGTTTGGTAACAGCTTCCCTGTTTCTGCGGGCAGCAATCAGAGCCGACTCATTGCATACATTGGCAATATCGGCACCCGAAAAACCGGGGGTCTGTTTGGCCAGAAAGCCCACTTTTACATCTTCATGCAATTTCAATGGGCGAAGGTGGACTTTGAATATTTCTGCCCGTTCTTTTAGGTCGGGTAACTCTACGTGTATTTGACGGTCGAACCGGCCGGCACGCATCAACGCACGGTCAAGTACATCAGCCCGGTTGGTGGCTGCCAGAATAATGACTCCGCTGTTGGTATCAAATCCATCCATCTCGGTCAGTAACTGGTTGAGTGTATTTTCCCGTTCGTCGTTGGAGCCCATATTCGGATTCCTGCCCCGTGAACGCCCGATAGCATCAATTTCGTCAATAAAAATAATGCAGGGTGCTTTTTCCTTGGCCTGTTTAAACAAATCGCGCACGCGGGATGCTCCCACACCAACAAACATTTCTACAAAGTCGGAACCCGACATGGAGAAAAAAGGAACGCTGGCCTCACCGGCCACTGCTTTTGCAAGCAATGTTTTTCCCGTTCCGGGAGGTCCTACCAGCAAAGCTCCTTTGGGAATCTGACCACCCAACTTGGTGAATTTTTCCGGATTCTTCAGAAACTCAACTACTTCTTCCACCTCCTGCTTGGCTTCCGCAAGTCCGGCCACATCTTTGAAAGAGGTGGAAACCTTTTGATCCTTGTCAAATATTTTGGCCTGTGATTTTCCAACATTGAAAATGCCACCGGCACCACCACCTCCTCCACGGCTCATTCGTCGGAATATCCACCACCATAAAAGGATGATAAGAACAAAGGGACCAATGGTCCACAGGATTTCTCCAGCCCAGTTTCGCTCTTCCTTGTATTCCGGAAGAATCTCCTGATCCAAACCTTCCTGGGCCTCCCGAAGATTCCGTTCAAAAGTTTCAACCGAACCAATATTGAATGTAAAATGAGGTCCCTCTTCTGCCGGCTGGGTGAAATTTTCGCTGAATTTTTCTTCGTACTTCTGAAACTTGTTTCTCTTGATGTATATGTTTGCTTCCTTTTCGTTGACCACCACAATACGCTCAATATCCTGGTCTGCAAGCATGGTCGATTTTACTTCGCTCCAGTTGGTTTCAACCGGCCCCCGGCTGTTGGTGAAGTAAATCTGAACAATGATAAAAATAACAGCTATGATGCCATAAATCCAGTATGCATTGAACTTTGGCCCCTTGGGGTTCTTATTGCTGTTTTTGTTTTTGCTGCCTTGATTGAAAGGAAAGCCGGGAGGTGATTGTTTATTGTTTTTATTGTCTTCTGTCATAGTAATTTTCTAATTTTCTGAATCGATTTTAATTATTTTTGCATCTGCCCAGAGTTCCTCAAGGTTGTAAAATTTTCTTGTTTTCTCGTGAAATACATGGACTACAATATCGCCAAAATCAAGTAAAATCCAAATTGAATTGTTGTATCCTTCAATATGCCATGCGTTTTCACTTGTCTTCTCCTTAACCGTTTTTTCAACGGATTGTGCTATGGAATTTACCTGGGTTGTTGAAGTACCGTGGCAAATGATAAAATAGCCACATTCCGTATGATGTATTGTATTTAAGTCAATGATGGTAATCTCTTTTCCTTTTATCTTTTTTATCCCTTCCAGAATGGCCTCTGTTGTTGTATCTAATTTTTTTTCGTTTTCGATCATATAAATTATTTAACACTACAAAGATAATCTTTTACCTTATATCTGTTTTAACCATTCTTCAATAAACCCTGTAAAAAACCGTTTAAAGTTGGTACCTTCGTTTAATAATGGAGAAAACAGACAAAAATACCATTTCCCTGAGAGAAATAGATTCTTCCAATAACTATGCCAAGCAGCTAATATCCGCAGGGAAGGCAGTGCATGGTACTGCCGTTTTGGCATATTACCAGAAAGGCGGCAGAGGGCATGCCCAAAATAACTGGGAAAGTGAACCCGGCAAGAATCTGCTTATCAGTCTTATTTTATTTCCCCGCTTTTTGCCGGCCGAGCATCAGTTTTATTTATCGAAGATTACAAGCCTTGCCCTGGTTGACTTACTGGGCGAAGAGATGATTCCGGCCGGAATCAAATGGCCCAATGATATTTATGCCGGCGGTAAAAAAGTTGCAGGTATTCTCATTGAAAACTCCATTAGCGGCCATTACATTCACTCTACGGTAGCGGGTGTTGGCCTCAATCTGAATCAGTTGGTTTTTTCCCGGCACCTTCCCAACCCTGTTTCCCTCCGGCAAATCACCGGAAAAGAATATTCCATCGATTTCATGGCGAATAGACTGAAGGTGATTTTCAGGGAGTGGTACCGCCAGTTAAAAAACGGGCAAACCACCGCCATCGATTCGGCTTATTATAATAACCTTAGTCGCCTCAACCAATGGGCCCTTTATAAAAAGAAGGATGTGGTTTTTGAAGGGCGCATCAGGGGAATCGGTGAATATGGACAACTTATCCTCGAAGACCGGTCAGGCAACCTGGATGAATATCTTTTTAAAGAAATTGAATTTGTGCTTTAACCGGCCTTCTGTTTTTAGCGGTAAGGAAGGGTGCGGAGTGTTTCTGCAAGCTGATTGATTCCCTCATCCAACCTGTTTCCAACCATCATTTTTATCATCATGCTCAAATCCGCATGCAGGGTCAATCGCATTTTGGTCTGATGGGCATTGATCGGAAGCAACTGAATCCAGAAGGTAAAACTCAAAGGCAGTCCCCCCGAACTTTCTACTTTTATTGTTTTAAACGGTTCCCGGTTAACGATGTTTATCCGGGCTATCCCCATTCCTGTGATGTTGAATTTGCAGGAATCACGATCCGATTCGAAATCGGTGATCTTGATTTGCGGAACCTGTTTGGTGATTTTTTCAATGAGGCCTGAGTTTAAATATTCCGCCAGGTTCTCGAAATTCGACAGGTGATCAAAAACAATTTGCTGATTGTGCTCAATGATTTTGACATCACTGACATATTTGTTGATGCTCATAGGTGTTACTTGTTTTGCCAGTTTGCGGGGTCTTCACGCCATTCCATGAGGGTTTTTATCTGATCCTGGGTAATCTCACCCATTTCGAGAGCCATGTCAACCAAATTCTGATATTTGCTCAGTGGAGTCAGCTCAATGTTGGCCTTCCGGAAGGCCTCTATGGCCTGATTAAAATTGTATGTAAAAATAGAAAGCATTCCAATCACTTCAGCCCCGAAATTATTGATCGCTTCAGCCGCTTTCAGGCTGCTGATGCCGGTGGAAACCAAATCTTCAATAACCACTACCTTCTGCCCCGGCTTCATTTCTCCCTCTATAAGGTTCTCCAGACCGTGACCTTTTGGTTTCGAACGTACATAAATGAATGGCAAATCCAATTTGTCGGCTACCAATACCCCATGCGCAATGGCACCTGTGGCAACTCCTGCAATTACTTCTGCCTGGGGATACTTTTCCCGGATAATTTCTGCAAATTTGTCCCGGATAAAACTACGGGCTTCGGGATAGGAGAGGATTTTTCGGTTGTCGCAATAAATGGGCGATTTCCAGCCCGATGCCCAGGTAAACGGATTGTTGGGCTGGATTTTTATCGTATTAAGTGCTAAAAGTCTTTGTGAAACTTTTTTTTGTGTGGATTCCATCATTTCAAATTTGTTTTTTTTATGAAGCAAATGTATAAAGTTTTTCTGAATGACCGGTTGATTCAAATCGGGAAGACTGGGAAAATAACAATTAATAAACCCTCTGTTTCCTTTGATGTAACCGCCGGAAAAGAAGAGGTTTTATCCTGGTTTCGTTCTTTCAAAAAGAGCCATTTGCAGGAAGTTTTGCTGGTTCATCCCCAACCCGAAAAGTTTTTCCGTATTTTCCAGTCGGCATTTAAGAATATTCCCGCTGCCGGGGGAGTTGTTGTTTCTGCCAACCGATTGCTTTTTATTTTCCGCAGAGGGAAATGGGACCTTCCAAAAGGGAAAATTGAAGCCGGGGAAAATCCACAGGAAGCTGCTATCAGGGAAGTGGCTGAAGAGTGTGGGATAACAGGACATGAGATTGTTAAAAAACTACCTTCTACTTTTCATATCTACCTTTCTCCACACATGGCAAACCAGGAGGAGTGGATTTTTAAACAGACCTTTTGGTTTGAAATGGCCTATTCCGGGAATCGTGAAGGTCATCCTCAAACAGAGGAAGAAATCACCCAGATAAAATGGATTCCGGTGCATCAGCTTTATGAGCCTTATTCCAATACCTTCGAAAACCTCCGGCAGATTATTGATCTTTATCGTGCCTGATTCCGTTGTCTTTCAAAAAGTTCCTTCTGAAGGAATGCTCCGAACTGCTGCTCAAATCCGTCGAGTGGGGCTTTGGCCTGGGGGAAAACAACTTTATGCTCTTCATCCAGCAGAAAACATACCGGAAAGGACCTGACCCGGTATTCTTCAATGAATTTTCCTTCTTCATCCACAAGGTGGGTGCCCGGTATTTTTTGCTTGTTCAGAAACATTTTCATTTCGATAATATCTGTTTTTCGAAGAACAATAATAATTTCCAGGTGCTTATTAAACTTTTCCTTAATTTTGGTGACGTATTTCAGGTGTTCCCTGCAAACAATCATTTCAGTGTCTGCAAAAATGAGGTATTTGAACTTATCGCTCTTCTCATTGGAACATTTCCGGACTCCGTCGGTGTTTTTCAGGCAAATTATCGGCGCCTTGCTGTTGCGTCTTAAATGTTTCAGTTTTTCGAGAACATTTTGGGCGGTTGTTGAAATCAATGGATGGGAATGGTCCTGGAAAAAATCAGCGGCTGTAAGTTGTATTATGGATTCCTTCTGGAAATCCCCGGAGTAAAAGGCATCATGTAACATTTTCAGCACTACCAATTCAGCAACCGGACCTGATAACCGGTATTTTTCTTTCAGCAATCGGGTCAAAACTTTGCTGTTGGAATTGGCAATGGCTTCTTTAAGGGATTGGTTTCCCGTGGATTTTATCTCATAGCTCAGTTGATTGGCAAAGGTGTTATCTAAAAGTTCCACAAAAGAGGGATGAGTCCAGAACCGGGGTTCCGCCCGGTTTAAGATTTTGGACAGATCTGCCGGTTTTAACCTGAAAGCATCTGATCTGACAGAGGATAGTTTGAGGTCACGGTGCATCTTGAGCAATGGTTCTCCCTGACCTTGTTGTTGCAGCTCTGCTTTTTTCAAGAGCGTATCGTATGCTTGTCTGGACTGTTGTAAAAACAGTTCATGGAAATAGTTGTCGGTGAGCTGATTTAAGTGGGCATCAAAAGTGGCCACCCAATCGTTCAGGTGGTTTTTGGATTTTGTTGCAAACCAAAAGTTTACGGGTTCAAAAAATGGATTTTTTTGGTCGGCGAAAGATTTGGGGCGAAAGGGAGGAAAAAGAAGATGAAGCTTTTTTTGGGGCTCGAGAAACAACATCCCCCGGTAAATTCCAAAGTCGCAAAAAACAAATGTGGTGATGTCGATGTCGATATTCCGGCTGAAATTTCCCTCCGCATCAAACTCCAGGGAAAAGACCGGTTTCTTTTCCTTGGTGACGGGATCAGCATAACGAAAGAAATTTAGTTTTTTTCCCGCATACTCCGCATCTTTTCCTTCAACCACAGTGGAAAAAACGGGCAGCGAAGGAAGAAAAAATAAAAACCAAAAAAACAGGTCCCTGTTTATCCAGAGTTTATGCATTACCTTCCAGTTTAAAATCATCCGGGTCCAGGCCTTTGGGGAGAAACATGCTGGCATCCCCTCCGTGTAAAACGATATCGCGGATTATGCTGGCATTCACCGGGGTATGTTCGGGAAGTGTCAGCAGGAAAACCGTCTCGATTTCGGGATGCATTTTTTTATTAACTTGTGCAATAGCCCGTTCATATTCAAAATCGGAAGAGGTACGCAACCCCCTTAAAATATATTGGGCTCCTACTTGCCTGCAGAAATCAACCGTGAGCCCCTCGTGGACTCTTACTTCAATTTTTCCTTCATCTTTAAAAAGTTGATTGATCCATTTCAGCCTTTTCTCTACCGAAAAAAATGATTTTTTGTTGGCATTGTACCCAATCATGATGATGATCTTGTCGAACATGGGCAATGCCCGCTGAACAATGGACTCATGGCCGATGGTAAAAGGATCAAACGATCCGGGAAATATTGCTGTTTTTGTGGTGCTCATATGGTGCAAATTTAGCGAATTTATTTTTTGCATTCCAAAGGATGTTTTTTGCCGGAACTTTTTTCCAAACGGGCTATGGTTTTAGTTTATTGCCTTTGCCCGGTTTGCGCCTACAAAAAGGATGTTCCCGAGCTTTTCGTACCCTTCGGAAAATTCTTTGGTGTTTTCCAGCATGTCAGGAGTAAATCCTGTTAACGTCAGATCGGCATCGGCCGAATACTTCGCAATGACTTTTTTCCGGTTTCCTTCTTCATAAGACACCATCGTCACGTTGGACGGACTAATGGGCAACCGGCCTGTTTTAATTAAGCCAAGCAATTGTTTGCGTTTTTCTTCCATCGACTCTGTGGGATATAAGGCGAAGATTTTAATCTTTCCTTTTTTCCATTCGGGATGGCCCAGAATGATGTACCCCAGTAAAATCATCAGGTTGGCATTCCGGTAATCTTCGGGGCGAATCCAGATATGAATCTCTTTTTTATAGCCAAAGCTTTTATAGGAAGTATTCAATATGCATATGTCAAATCCGGTGGATTCCACCAGGCGATAGTTCGCAGTGATCTCTTTCAGGTTTTCGGGGTGTGATCTGGAAAATTCAAAAAGAATAAGGTTGTTTCCTTTGCCCGAAATTCCGGAGAGTTGTACCACCTGTGCAATGGCAGAGGTGTAGGAAGGGGAAATAATGGTGTCGAGATAAACTCTGTTTTTGCTTCCCTGGGAGAGTTGGATGAGCCTGCTAAGCGCTTCTTTTGACTCTTTGGTGGTTTGTGGATTAAGGTACCCTTTGATAAAATGAATGTAGGTTCCAAAACCGTATTTGAAGGAAAGCCAGCGCATAATATCAAATGCGGAACGCCGGTTAAAGGTGTCGTGTGAAATACAAACCCCAAACGGTCGCCAGCTGTTTTGTTTTTCCGAACTATCGGCCCGCTGTAAAATGATTTGCAGTTGCCTGCTCAATTGGAAAATAACCCCCCTGAAAAGCTTGTTTAATCCCTGATTCTCTTTGTTGTTTTGCATCACAGCATAATAAATTAACCCCATGATAATAAGTGAAATGGCCGCATAGGGAGCGTTCATTTTAAACATGAGCCAAAAGGAGAAAACCGCACCTACCAGCGATATTTTCCAGTTTGAACGGAATGTAGGGCGGTAGGCAGGGTCGGCAGCAAAATGCTCTAAAAAAGAGATGAGGCAAATGGCGCCGTAAGTCACCATGAAAAACATGGAAATGATTTGGGCCACAAAGTTGACATCACCAATGAGGACAAAAAAGAAAGCAATGAAAACGGTAATAGCCGATGCATTCACCGGTTCATTATCGTGTTTTTTCCCTCGGGCAAACCAGCGGTTGATGTTTTTTTGGGGGAAGATATCGTCAAATCCAATGGCCTGCAGGGTGCGCGGGGCTACAATAATGGAACCCAGTGCCGAACTTAGCGAGGCTGCCGCCAGGCCTATGGGTACGATCGGCCCCCATAAGGCAATTTTTCGCATTATCAGCTGATCACTGACCAACTCTTCGGGTGAGGCCGAAATAACAAATTTCCAGGCTACGGCAATGTATACGAGCATACCGATAAAAGTCGCCCAAAGCGTACCCTTTGGAATGGATTCTTTAGGATTTTTAAGGTCTCCCGAAAGTCCAAGTCCGGCAGCCAGCCCGGTGAAGGCAGGGAAGATAATGGTGAATACATAAAAAAAATTTTCATGTCCTTCCACCCGGGCATGTAAATTCACCTCTTCAGGACTTATTCCCGAATCGCCGAGAAAGAAAAACAGGATGGAAGAGCTCAGGATAACCACCACAAAATAGAGCGCTTTCATACCTATATTGGCCCCTTTGGTTAAAATAAGGAGCCCTAAAAGCGTCATCGTTGGCACCGAAACCCACCGCCGGTCAGCAATGAAAAAGCCATACTCCTGGTTTATCCAGTTAAAAAGCGGTTCAAAAGCTTCCCCGAAAGCAATAATATAGAAAGCAACGCTGATGGCCTGCGACAGATAAAGGGCAATCCCAATGGCTCCTCCAATATTTAATCCGAACGAACGGCTGATGATAAAATAGGCCCCTCCTCCCTGAACGCGCTGGTTGGTGGCAATTTCAGCAACAGCAAAAGCTGTGGGAATCGTTACCACATGACCCAGAATAATGATTCCCATCACTCCCAGAAAACCAACCTGCCCGAGTGCCCAGCCAAAACGTAAAAATAAAATGGCCCCCAAAATGGTGGAAAGGGCCGTAAAAAAAACGGGAAGCGTCCCGAATTTGGCGTTCGTATTTACCAGCGATTTTGCCATTCGTATTCTTTTTTTTCAGGCTGAAAAAATAAGTTAATTCTATGAAATCACCATATAATTTAACTCTTTAATAAATAATATGCTCTCCTTCACCGGACTACCTGCCTGGTGAAGGCTTCCCGATGTCTTTGATTCGGGGTTTTTCAGAATTTGTTGTTCCGGATATGCCCATGCCATCCATTATTCCGGTTAATTCCTTTATTTTGCCAAAGTGAAAACGATTTTTTGTAGTGAATAGGATCTTAAAAAATGTTTTGTGGGTTTTCCCATTCCTGCTGGTGGGGTTGGCCTGGGGGGTTGGTCTGTTTATCGACTTAACCGGAGATTCCGGTTTATACGCTGCCATTGCCAGGCAAATGACAACTTCGGGCGACTGGCTCAGCCTGAAAATCAACGGGGAACCCTATTACCAAAAACCGCACCTCTTTATGTGGCTGGCAGGATTGGGAATTGAATTGTTCGGACATTCCAATGCTGCCTTTAAACTTTTTCCTTTTCTGGCAGGATTAAGCAGCTTTTGGTTTACCTATCGGCTTGGGCGGATTGTTTTTTCGGAGAATGCCGGAAGGCTTGCCGCCCTGGGAACAGGAACAACTCAATTGTTTTTTCTCTATTTTCTCGATATCCATACCGACACGGTTTTGCAGGCCTGTGTGGCCCTGGGATTGTGGCAAATTGTCGCTTACCTCAAAACTCAAAATCCGCTCTCCTTCTTTACCGCCTTTTTAGGAATTGGATTGGCCATGCTGACCAAAGGCCCTCTGGGAGCTGTGCTTCCCATTTTTGCCATTTTGATCTATTTGTTGCTCTCCCGTGATTCTCTTCAGCTTTTTCACCCCAAATGGTTTTTAGGTATAGGAATCATTCTTGGAGTTATCTCTCCCGCCATTTACCACTTATATGAATATTTTGGGTGGTCGGGAATCCGTTTTTATTTTATCGACAACAACCTGGGGCGGGTCACCGGTGAAGTCGCCGGTTCAAATACCGACCCTTTCTTTTACCTTTATAACCTGGTCTGGGCTTTATTGCCCTGGACGGCTTTTGTGGCGGCCGGCCTTTGGCTGGAGTTCACTAGTTGGTTTGATTCAGGAAGGAGAAATAATATGGCTGCTGCACTTTTGGGGAGCGTTTTGTTCCTTTTGGTGGTTTTCAGCATCTCCAGAGGGAAAGCTCCGAACTACCTCATGATTTTAATTCCACCGCTTTTTGTGGTCGCTTCCGGACGAATGGTCCATTTTGCGTCAACGAAAAGGAAAAACCCAGAATGGCTCGTGAAATGGCACCTTTTATTCGTTGCGATTATGGGAATACTTGGAGTGGCTGTTGCTTTCCTTCTTCTCGAAAAGCACTACATTATTTTTACAGGTCTTGTTGTTTTTTCCGGAGTAGTTAGTTTTGTTTTTTTTCAATGCGAAAAGGATTTTTGGAAACGGATTCTTTTTATAACACTTGTGGTTGCCGGGGCTTTCAATTTGTTTCTGAATGCCTTAATAATACCAAATCTTTTCCGGTATCAGGGAGCCCGCCAGGCTCTTGAGAAATTTGAGGCCAATAAGAAACCGGGTGATAAGTTGTATAACCTCCACCTCGAAGAGTATGAACTGTTTTTTTATGCACTGGAGCCGGTTATCCAGATCCATTCTTCCGACGATTATTACCGGATGCTGAAGGATAAAGGAGCCTGGGTGTATACAACACCTGAAGGGTATAAAGGAATCATGGATAATATTGAGGTAGCCGATACCGTTTTTGAAATCAGGCAACAGGGAATGAATGCCCTGAATCCCGGATTTCTTAACCCCGAAACACGATACGAAAACCTGAGTACAAGCTATCTTTTAAGATTGAATTAGATATGTTTTGGGGAGTTTGCGCTTTTTTTGAATTATATTTGAATGCTTTTTATAACGATTTCGAATGAACACGCCAAAGTTGTTATCGGTAATTATACCGGTTTATAACGAAGAAAAGACCATTACGGCCATTCTGGACCGCATCCGGGATGTGAATTTATTATACCAGTACCATAAGGAAGTGATTTTGGTGAATGACAGTTCCTCTGACCGTTCTGTGGAATTGATTGAAGAATACCTTCAGCGTCATTCCGAATTTGAAATTCAGCTTTTTCACCATTCCCGGAATATGGGAAAAGGAGCTGCCATTCACAGGGGAATTGCCGAGGCGAAGGGGGATTGTATTCTCATTCAGGATGCCGACCTTGAATACGATCCCAGGGAATACAATGACCTGTTGAAGCCCATTGCCGAAGGGAATGCCGATGTGGTTTATGGTTCACGTTTTATGGGGGGGAACCCGCACCGGATTTTATTTTTCTGGCACTCTCTGGGGAATAAGTTTCTTACCTTTATTTCCAATATGTTTACTGACCTGAACCTGACGGATATGGAAACGTGTTATAAGCTTTTCAGGGCTGAACCATTAAAACAACTGAATTTGAAAGAAAAACGATTTGGTTTTGAGCCTGAAGTGACGGCCAAAATTGCCCGTATTCCCGGAATCCGCATTTATGAAGTTGGGATTTCTTATTATGGGAGAACCTACAGGGAAGGAAAGAAAATTGGCTGGAAGGATGGTTTCCGGGCCCTTTGGTGTGTGTTGAAATATAATTTATAAGTTCATAAATGGGACCCGGATGCCCAAAACAGGACCAGAGAACCTGTTGAATTAAGCTTATTCCTAACCTTTAAATCGAATAGGATAAAAAGATGAAGATTACCGAAAGAACAATCCGAATCAGCCGTTTAACCCAATTGGCTGCGGTTTTTCTCCTCCTGGCACTCCTGGCAGGGTGGGGCCACCGGCATTTCAAGCATGTGGAAGTGGAAAAATATGTTATGGGGTCCGATATGGAAGGCTACTACCAGTATCTTCCTTACTTTTTCTTACGCGACTGGGATGATTTTGACCGGCTTCCCTGGGCTAAACCCTATGAAGAGGGTAAGACCCTGAATGTTTATACCTGTGGTGTGGCCATCATGCAGTCTCCCTTTTTTCTGGCAGGGCATGCCACAACCCTGTTTTTTCAATTGGAAGACCGGGATGGATATTCCAATGTTTATTTCTCTTTCATCTTTTTGGCAGGGATTTTTTATGCCCTGATGGGATTGATCTTTATCTATAAAGCCCTGCTTCGCCATTTTTCTGAAAAAACAGCTCTTTGGTCTGCTGCTCTTCTGTTCTTTGCCACGAATTTGTTTTATTATTCCGTTTTTAGCCCGGGGATGTCTCATGTCTACTCTTTTGCCCTGTTGGCGGGATTTATTTATTTCGTACCTGTTTTTTATGAAAAACCTACAGTGAAAAGTACAGTTCTACTGATAGTCCCGCTCGCCCTGGCAACTTTAATCAGGCCAACCAACCTCATTGCAGCACTCTATTTTCTTTTGTATGGTATCGGAAACTTCAGAATGCTGAAAAACCGGATAGTATTCTTGCTTCGGAGATGGCCCCTGTTGCTCATTATGCTGCTGACAGGAGTCCTGGTTTTTGTTCCCCAGATGGCCTATTGGTATAAAGTAACCGGCCGGTTTTTGGTTTATTCCTACCAGAGTGAAGGCTTCCCGTTTTTGGCCAGCCCTCATATTTCAACCGTTCTGTTCGGTGCCCGCAACGGATGGTTTATCTATACTCCTCTGATGTTCCTGGCATCACTGTCTTTGATTTACCTGCTGTTTAAAAACAAATACAGCGCTCCTGCGATATTTATTCCCATGGTCCTTATTGTATATATCAACGGAAGTTGGTGGGCTCCCACTTTCAGTGCAGCAGCAGGCTACCGCGCATTAATTGAATTTCTGCCTTTGATGGCTGCTCCTTTGGCATTTGTTATCCAAAAGGTGCTGAACCTCGAAAACAAGCTTTCCAGAAATGCGGTGATCTTTCTATTGTTCTTTTTCATTTTTTATAATATTCAATTTTCCTTTAAATATGAACCCTGGCTTTGGTGGGATACAGAATGGCAATGGA
>CAYTDH010000033.1:0-19138 GCA_964436325.1 uncultured Tangfeifania sp. | reverse complement strand
CTGCCGGATTTATCCAGAGCCCGTGTTCTTCTGAGCATGGGCTCTTTTTTTTACTTGTTAATTTACGTGAAAAGTTTGTTCCATTTTTATTCCGTGTCCCTCCTTTTTTTAGTTTTGTCTCCTCTTTGGTAGCTATAATATGGGCAAAATAAAATTGATAACGATTATTCTTGTCGGACTTTACCTGGTCCCTTTGCTGGCCATCGCTCAGATTCCGCCCGATATGCCCATGGAGGGAGGGGCCGAACCCGATTTCTCCGAAGAAAAGGAAATCGATCCGTTCATTCAGCTTTGGAAGTTGGATGATTACGGGGCATTCAAAGATTCGTCTTTCCTGGATACCTTACTGGATGATTTCCATTTGTACCATCCGGTATATGATGATGCCATTAGTGCTACATACCTGGGAAATTACGGAACACCCTATTTGAATAACAATTTTTTTAACCGGGACCATTCCAATGACTTCTTTTTCCTGCAAACCAGGGAGGCCTATCTGCTTGACCCTTCTAAAATTGAGTATTACAATACCCGAACCCCTTATACCGTTCTCGATTTTTCGCAAAGTGAACACCGCACCCGTAAAAATGAAACCCGTTTTAATGTGCTGCATACCCAAAATATTAACCCCTACCTCAACGTAACCTTTCGCTATGATCAGGCCCGCTCGGCGGGTCAATATAAAAGTCAGGACGCTAAAAACAATTTTGTTACCCTCTACTCGAACTATAACAAGGATAACTGGAGTTTTCACGGCGGGTTTATTACCAACAGTATACAAAATGCGGAAAATGGGGGACTCGATGCCGACAGCCTGATATTCAGTGATGATGATACCGATTTGCTGAATGTCAATTTGAATTCCACCCGGTCGAAATTTGGAAGCACACACCTTTTTTTCAACGGAGAGTACAAAATCGGGAGGCGTGTTGAAATGGGGGAACAATCGGTTATGAACGAGGAAGGGGAAGAAGAATTTATTCCTGTAAGGGAATTTAAGCCGGTTGTTGGTTTTATATATGCCTTTAATTACCAAAATCATTATAAAGAGTTTACTGAAGATGAGGACACGACTGATTTTTTTAGAAATACCTATTTTGATGATGCTTATGTAAAAGACTCCATTCGGTATAGGGCCATTGAAAATAACTTTCAGTTGAAACAATATGAAAATCCTGACCGGAAAGTGAGTTTCGGGAAAAGGGCTTTTATCGGGCAGCAATTCGTGAAAACCTCCTCTTCCGGCCCCATTCAGGGTATCAACAACCGGGAATCCGAAAACTATTCCAATATTTATGCCGGAGGAGGAATTTTTCGCCAAACGGGTAGTTTCTGGCGCTGGGATATCAAAGGCAAAATTTATTTCCTGGGAAGGAATGCCGGGCAAACCGAAATTTCGGGCCTTATTACCAAGCCTTTCCCCTTTTTGGGGGACTCGCTCGCGGGGTTAAGTATTTCCGGGAGAATTGAAAATCGTGTACCTGATGTCTATCAGCAGGAGTATTATTCCAATCACAGCAAATGGAAGAATGACCTGAAGATGGAACAAAATATGACCGCCCGTGGTAGTTTTGTTTCTCCGGGAAGAGACATGGAACTTCGGTTCAATTATTCACTGATTAACAATTACATTTACAATGATACCCTGGGAGTGCCCTCCCAGGATGACGGGCAGTTATTGGTTTTATCGGCCCTGGCTGATAAAGGGTGGCAACTGGGCAACTTTAATTTGCGATCCCGCTTATTGTGGCAAATGGCCTCGAATGAAGATGTGCTTCATTTACCCGATTTCTCAGCTTTTGTCTCGGCTTATTATAAGTTTATTGTTTCCAAGGTTTTATATACTCAAATCGGTGTTGATACCCGTTTCTATACACGGTACTATGCCGATGCCTATGACCCTTCAACCGGATTATTTCATGTTCAAAATGATCAACAAGTGGGTGATTTTCCCTATATTGACGCCCATGTGAATGTGCGGTTGAAAAGAACAAGGGTCTTTTTTAAAATGATGAATATTGGTTCAGAGTTTTTGAATAAACCGTATTTTACTACCCCGCATTATCCCATGAACCGCAGAACATGGAGAATTGGGGTTGCGTGGACTTTTTATGATTGATGTTTTTTATGTCAACATATAAATTGTTTTTAAACCTATTGGTGTTCTTTGGAGCCTTTTTTCTCCTTTATGGTTGCAGCACAGAAAACAGGCAGGCCCCTGTTGAGGAGGCTCCGGTAAGGGAAACCCCAACTGATCTTGAGCGCATCATGAATGAAGGTGTCCTCAAGGTTGTGGTGGACTACAATTCTACCAATTATTTTGTATATCGGGGGAAACCTATGGGTTACCAATACGATTTGGTACACGAACTTTGCGAAGATTTGGGGGTTAAACCCCGTATTGCGATTAGCAATAACCTTACAGAAACGTTCAATTATTTAAAAACCAACCGTTATGATTTGGTGGCCAAGAATCTTACGGTCACCAGGGCAAGAAGCGACGAAATAGGTTTTACTGTTCCGATTAAACAAACCCGTCAGGTATTGGTACAACGGCAGGAGGGAAGTAGTGAGCAGGGGCCTTCTTTCCTGAAATCGACGCTTGATCTGGCAGGGAAGAAGGTGCATGTTCAAAAGAACACCTCCTTTTACCGCCGTCTGGTTCATTTGTCGGAAGAGATCGGGAAACCCATTGAAATTGTGGAAGACACCATTTATGGGGTAGAGCAGCTGGTGGCCAGGGTTGCACGTGGTGAAATTGATTATACTGTTTGTGACGAAGAGGTGGCCAGGCTAAATAAATCGTACTATCCCAACCTGGATGTATCACTGGTTATTAGTTTCCCCCAGAATATTGCCTGGGCCATTCGGAAAGATGCCTCCGATGACTGGGAAAGTTATCTGAATAACTGGATCAGCGAATTCAAAAAGACCACCAAGTACCGGGTAATTTACAACAAGTATTTTGTAAGTCCGCGTTCTACGCGCCGCATAGAAAGTGAATTTCATAGCATTACCGGAGGCAGGATATCGGATTATGATCCGATTGTAAAAGAACTTGCCGCTCAATACGGATGGGACTGGCGACTGATTTCCGCGATTATGTATGTGGAGTCGCGGTTCAATCCCGAGGCTGAATCGTGGGGGGGAGCACACGGTCTGATGCAGTTGATGCCCAAAACAGCCCGGGCTCTTGGAGTTCAGGACCTCAAAGATCCGAGGGAAAATATCAGGGGAGGAATATTAATGCTGAATTGGCTGGAGGAGCGGTTTGAAACAAGCATTCCGGATTCTATCGAGCGCATGAATTTTATTTTGGCTGCCTACAACATTGGTCTGGGACATGTGAAAGATGCACGTCGGCTAGCCAAAAAGTATGGAAAAGACAACAATGTGTGGGAAAACAATGTTGATTTCTATTTGCTGAATAAATCGGTGCGGAAGTATTTTCAAGACCCTGTGGTGCGCTGGGGCTATGCCCGGGGCGAAGAGGCCTACAATTATGTGGAAAAAGTGACCCGGAATTACGAACATTATTTGAATGTGATTCCGGAAACATAACCAAGCCAAACATTTCAGGGTAATAATTCCGCCAGCACGTCATAAAACTCCGCCAGGATCATTGCCGTAGCTCCCCAGATGATTTCACCGCTAAAGCGAAAGCAGGGCACCTGAAGTTTTCCGGAGGAGGTTTCCACTTCGGTTTCATCAAAAAAATTCCGGAACCGGTGAAGAGGAAAATGAAGGGCTTTTTCCACTTCTTCGGGGTTGAGGTTCAGGGCAGGTTTTTCTTTGAGCCAGCCTACAAACGGGTAGATGAGAAAACCACTTACCCCTACAAACAATTCCGAGAGTGAGCCCAGAATTTCAATTTTGTTTTCAGGAATGCCGATCTCCTCTTCGGTTTCACGCAAGGCAGTCTGCAGGGCTGTTTCACCCTTTTCTATGCGGCCGCCGGGGAATGCTACCTGGCTGGCGTGGTGTTTCATGTGTGCCGGCCGTTTTATCAGGCAAAGAAACAGTTCATCCTTTTCGGGGTAGACCAATAGCAGTACACTGCTCCCCTTCAGCCTCCTGCGTTTTTCTTTGTTTGCTTTTAACTCCCGGTCGGGCGGAACCATTTTGAGGTGTGCCGGAGAACCGGGCAATTCTTTGAACAGCGCCTGTCTTAGTATCTCGGGTGAAATGTTCATCGGGTATGTAACGTTTAGTCGAACCGGATGGTTTTATCGGGTGATATTTTACTTACCAGGTAGCTTGGGATCAGTAGCATTAAGAAAGTTGCTGCAATGGTTCCCAGGTTAAGCAGCAGAAGGTGCAACAGCGAAAAATTGACCGGGACCATATCGACGTAATACGTGGCCGGATTCAGTTTAATGATTTCAAAGGTATTTTGGATGATGATGAAAGCCACACCAAGGATATTTCCCCAAAGCATGCCCCGTGAGGTCAGAAAAACCGAAAGGTAAAGAAATACACGGCGGATACTCCAGTTGGGGCTTCCAAGCGTTTTCAGAACTCCAATCATTCTGCTTCGCTCGAGGATAAGCACCAGTAAACCTGAAATCATATTAAACCCTGCAACGAGGGCCATTAATATGAGAATTATCCAGACATTTATGTCGAGAATAGAGAGCCAGTCAAAGATTTGCGGGTATTCCCGGGTTATGTTGCTGGTTCGCAGTATGGCATTGTTCTCCCTGCTGTAGTCGAGCACCGTATTCCTTACGGCTTGTTCAATTTCGTTGATGTGTGCAAAGTCACTTATTCCAATTTCAAAGCCGCTTATCTGGTCCTGCTCCCAGTCGTTCAAACGCTGCACCTGTTTCAGGTCACCCAAAACAAAAAGATTATCGAATTCTTCGAGGCTGGTGGAGTAAAGTCCGCAAACCTTTAGTTGAAGCATCCGGGGAGTGCTTTCGTTTTCATTGATAAAATAGAGAACCACCCGGTCTTGCAACTCCAGTTTTAACAGATCAGCGAGTTGCTTTGAGAGCAGGATTTCATCTGTACGCACAGAATCATTTATTTGCGGCAACCGGCCTTCCACGAGGTTTTTATGAAAAAAATCCCAATTATACTCCGGGTCAACACCTTTAAGCACAATTCCCTGAATGTATTCACTGGTTTTTATCATTCCCGGCTTGGTCGCATAGGCATTCACTGATTTCACCCCCCGGAGTGTTTTCAATTCACTCAGAAAGGATTGTTTGCGGGAAACAGGCTGTGTCTCATA
Source organism: uncultured Tangfeifania sp. (assembly GCA_964436325.1). GTDB lineage: Bacteria > Bacteroidota > Bacteroidia > Bacteroidales > Prolixibacteraceae > Tangfeifania. Next base: position 13,902 of record CAYTDH010000033.1, on the reverse strand, counting down.
AGAATTATTGGAGTCGAAATTAATGACCTGGATGTGCGAACCAAAGCCGATAACTTTATTCCGTATTTCATTTTTGAATCCGGTAACCACTGCCACCGAAACAATCATAACGGCCAGTCCCAGTGCAATACCCACCAAGGCGATACGTATTATTTTTTGCGACAAAATTTTTTTGCTGCTCTTTTCAAAAAATAACCTGCGTGAAATAAATAGTTCGGTGTTCATTCAAAAAATGTGATGTTAATGGCTATTCTTCGCCGGAACTTTTAGGACCTCTGTTTTTCTCCCGTTAATAAAGGGCAAGACAATCATTGAGAGTAATCCGATAACAATGATCATCCCGTTCATGGAAGTATGTGCAACAAAAGCAAAAATGATACCGTTTTCATTGGCGATGCCGTAAAGCGAAAGCGCTTCCTTGGCCATAAAATGCCAGGCACCGATTCCTCCCTGCACCGGAGCCACCATGCCAAAGCTGGCCAGCACAAAAGTCGTTAATCCGGCCAACGGATTCAGCTTGCTGGTAAAGTCAAACGCAAAGAATACAGCATAAAGCATGAGGTAGTAAAGAAGCCAGATAAGGGCAGAATGAAAAAAGAACCATCCCCTTTTTTCTATGGACCTGACGGAGATAAACCCCTCTTTCAGGTTTTCAAAAATGATTTCAACCCTTTTATAAATAAAGGTATTTTTCAATGACTTTCTAAAAAAGAGGATAATAAGGACCAGGCCAACAACTCCGGCAATGAGGTAGGGGGAGGAAATGAGTCCTTGCAGTTTACGTTCGATTCCGGGATTGCTGTGCAGGAAGTGCAACATTTCACCGAACTGTGAAATGATAACCACGGCCAGCAAGAGCAACAGGGAAACCATATCGACGGCACGCTCGGCCACTACGGTTCCCAGAAGTTTGGTAAACGATATTTTTTCATGCCTTGAAAGCACACCACACCTTGATATTTCCCCCATCCTGGGAAAAACCAGGTTCATCAGGTATCCGATCATTACCGCCAGGAAGGTGTTAAAAAATCCGGGCTTATGGCTAATGGGCTCAATCATCAAACCCCATCTGAGGGTGCGGCTGATGTGGCTGAATAGCCCGATGATGAGTGAAACGACAATCCAGAAATAGTTCACATCATTTTTCAGGATGGATTTTATTCTTTCTATGTCCTGATCTTTGTAAATAAGCCAGAAAATAAAAACACCAATGGCTAAAAAGGCAAAGAACTGAATGATTCTAAAGGTTGTCTTTCTCAAACCAAATAATTTTAGTGCTTCTGTGCCCTGAATTTTAATAATCTAAAATTAAGATATTTCAAAAAATTAAAAATAGTGGCTCTTTTCGCTATTCTGTAGCAGACAAAAATATAAATTTGTTTCATTAAAAAGAAAAAAAGCCGGATTGGGTGCGAGCCAACTGAAATCTCTTGGGCTTTGACGAGTAATCATTAAAATGAGGAGAATGGAAATCGATGAATTTTATACAGCCCAAAAAGAAATTAGGCCAGCATTTTTTAAAGGATCAGAATATTGCCCGTAAAATTGTTGGCAGTTTGGAGGCCCATGTTCCCGATGTGTTGGAAATCGGACCAGGAATGGGCATATTGACGCGGTTTTTGGTTCAGCGTCCGGGAGTAAACCTCCATGTGATTGAAATCGATCCGGAATCGGTGCTGTATTTAAAGGAACATTTTCCGGAGTTGGCCCCTCGAATTTTTCCGGAAGATTTTTTAACCTGGGATTCGCGACAACTTCCTGATTTGTTTTGCATTATCGGAAATTTTCCTTATAATATCTCTTCCCCGATTTTTTTCAGGATTCTGGAATTGCGTCAACGGGTTCCTGAAGTTGTGGGGATGGTTCAAAAAGAAGTGGGGGAGCGCCTGTGTTCTGTTCCGGGAAAAAAGAGCTATGGTATTTTGAGTGTGTTGTTGCAGGCCTGGTACCAAACTGAACTGCTATTTGTGGTTCCCGAACAGGTATTCATCCCTCCTCCAAAAGTAAAATCTGCTGTTGTGCGCCTTAAGAGAAACGACAGGGAAAGGCTGCCCTGTAATGAGGAATTGTTTTTTCAGGTTGTTAAAACAGCATTTAACCAACGCCGCAAAATGCTCAGGAATTCACTCAAGAGCCTGGCCTGCCCCCTGCCGGGAAAGTTTGCCGGTGAAAGACCTGAACAATTAACTGTAGATGATTTTATCACGTTGACGCAAATGATTGAAAACAATCAAAAAGATTAAATTATGGAAGTAGAAATCACCAGGGAGTATATTGACAAGCTGAAGGAATTGATTGAAGACGAGAGCACGGAAGAGATTAAAGCCTGGATGGAACCACTTCACCCGGCGGATATTGCTGAGATCATGGATGATTTGACCATGGACGAGGCGAAGTATGTATACCTTTTGCTCGATGGGGAAAAAGCTTCCGATGTTTTGATAGAGATTCCAGAATATGACCGGAAACGTTTTTTGAAGGTCCTTCCGCCCGAGCTTATTGCCAGTAAGTTTATCGAATACATGGATTCCGATGATGCAGCCGATATTGTTGCAGATTTGGACGAGGACCTCAAGAAGGAGGTCTTAATGGAGATGGAGGATACCGAACAGGCCGGTGATATTGTTGATTTGCTCGAATATGAGGAAGATACCGCCGGGGGAATTATGGCTTTGGAACTGGTGTCGGTTAATGAGAACTGGACTGTTGCCACCTGTCTGAAAGAGATCAGCCGCCAAGCTGAAAATGTAGATGAGATTTACTACATCTATGTGGTCGACAACAAAGAAAAACTGAAAGGGGTGCTCTCGCTGAAAAAACTGATTTTGAACTCCACCAATACCAAAATCTCCAATATTTATAATTCCGATGTAAAAAAGGTAAGTACCGGGACGCGCCAGGAAGAAGTTGCAGAAAAAATGGACAAGTATGATTTGGTTGCTATACCTGTGGTGGACGATATTGGCCGGCTCAAAGGGAGGATAACCTTTGACGATGTGATTGATTTTGTCAGGGAGGAAGCAGAGCGTGATTACCAAATGGTTTCGGGGATTACGGGAGACATTGAGCCGGGAGATAAAGTATGGCAACTTTTACGCGCGCGCTTCCCCTGGTTGTTAATCGGTCTGTTGGGGGGTATTTTAGGCGCCCTGGTTCTGGGATCGCACGAAAGCGAACTGGCCCAGGTAACGGAACTTGCCTTTTTTATTCCGCTTATCGCCGCTATGGGGGGAAATGTTGGCGTTCAGTCATCGTCTATTGTTGTACAAAGCATTGCCAGCGGGGTGAAAGAAATTGAGTCCGTTGGAAAGCGGCTGCTAAAAGAATTGTTAGTGGCACTGGCTACTGCTTCTATTTTTGCATTGCTGATTTTTATTTACAATTATTTCAGCCAGGGGAATATGGACCTCACTTTTTCCGTTTCCATTTCTCTTTTTATTGTTATTGTTTTTGCTTCCATATTCGGAACTTTTATTCCACTTTTGCTGGATAAATTAAAAATTGATCCGGCTCTGGCAACCGGTCCGTTTATTACAACCATGAATGATATCCTGGGATTACTTATTTACCTGGGCATTGGAAAAATGTTTTTTGAGATGATTTAATAAAATGGCCGGAAAAGGCAAAGCCTTTTTATCTGCAGACATGTTAATTTTTCTTAATGGATGCATCCCTGCTTTGATCCTGTTTTGAAACTTTCTATTTCAACGAACCGCTTTGGGAGGATTTGGGTAAAAAGTGTTCATGCAAAAATCGGGTGCAGGAATTTGTGTTATTATAATTTTCTTTTTTCCAAGGGGTTACAACAGTGAAGGAACAGGTGCAAAAAAATCTGTAAACTTCCTGTTTTATAACAGTATCTACATTGAATTTTCTATCTTTGCATACAAATTTGAAAAGAGGAATAAATGGCTGATAATAAAAAAATTAAGACCGCCCTTATTTCGGTTTATCACAAAAATAATCTGGACGGCGTCATCCACCGGCTGAATGAATTAAATGTTAAAATTATCAGTACCGGCGGTACGAAAAGTTTTATCGAATCGCACCATGTAGAAGTAACTTCAGTTGAAAGCCTTACCGGTTACCCCTCGATATTGGGAGGAAGAGTCAAAACGCTGCATCCGAAGATTTTTGGTGGTATTTTATCGCGACGCGACAATCAAGGCGATGTCAGTCAGCTGACCGAATTTGAGATTTCTGAAATCGATTTGGTGATAGTGGATTTATATCCTTTTGAAAAAACAGTGGCTTCCGGGGCCTCTGCCGGAGAGATCATTGAAAAAATAGATATTGGTGGAATTTCACTTATCCGCGCTGCTGCCAAAAACTTCAAAGATGTTGTGATTGTTCCGTCTCAGGATGAATACGGGCATTTACTGAACCTGCTCAATGAAAAAGGCGGAGTTTTTTCGGCAGATGACAGGAAATGGTTTGCTGCTAAGGCTTTTGCAGTCTCTTCGCATTACGATGCCGCCATCTTTGAATATTTTAAGGATGAAGGGGCGGGTGCTGAACGCATCAGCCTGAATGAGGGGAAGGTGCTTCGTTATGGAGAAAATCCCCACCAGAAAGCTACCTTTTACAAACTGAACAATTCGCCATCGGAATATACACTGGCCGATGCAGAGGTGCTGCAGGGCAAAGCCCTTTCTTATAACAACATGCTGGATGCCGATGCTGCCTGGAAAGCCGCCAGTGATGCCTTCCATTCGGTGACAGATATGGACCATAAAGTGGCCGTTGCCGTGATTAAGCATCTTAATCCATGTGGTTTGGCCGTTACCGGAGACATTATGGAGTCTTTACATCTTGCCTGGGAGGGGGACCCCGTGAGTGCCTTTGGCAGCATCATTTGCTTTACCGACACTGTTACGGGTGAGGTGGCTGAGTGGTTCAAAAAGAAATTCGTAGAAATTATTATCGCTCCCGGATTTACACCGGAGGCACTTGAAGTTTTTGGAAAGAAGAAAAATTTGCGGTTGCTGGTCACTCCTGTCAAAGCACCGGTAATCCATGAAAAACTTTTCCGGTCGGTGAACGGGGGAATGTTGGTTCAGGATGAAGACGAAGGGGTAGATCTTCAGTTTGAAAATGTAACCACCAGTGTTTTTGACCAGTCAAAAGTGAACCTGGCAAAGTTTGGTGTGGTGGCTTGCAAGCATTTGAAGAGCAATGCAATTGCCATCGTCACTGAAGCTGCTGGTGGTTCTTTCTGGCTAACAGGTGCCGGCATGGGGCAGCCCAACCGGCTCGACAGCCTCCAGTATTTAACCATGCCCCGGTTTAGCATGAAAGAAGGGGTATCTATTGAGAATTCGGTGCTTATTTCGGATGCTTTTTTCCCTTTTCGCGACAGTATTGAAGCTGCCCGTAAATATGGGGTGAAATATATTGTTCAGCCCGGGGGAAGTATCCGCGACCAGGAGGTGATCGATGCCTGCAACGAATATGGAATTGCAATGGTATTCACCGGGAGAAGGCATTTTAAACATTGATATTTTATAACATTTGATCGAACATGGGATTATTTTCATTTTTAACACAGGAAATTGCCATTGACCTTGGAACGGCAAACACCATAATCATTCACGGCGATAAAATTGTGGTGGATGAACCATCGATAGTTGCTATCGATTTAAAAACAGAAAAGATGGTGGCTATTGGGGAGAAAGCCAGGCAGATGCAGGGAAAAACCCATGCGAACCTGAAAACCATCAGGCCCTTGCGTGACGGGGTGATTGCTGATTTTAATGCTGCGGAACAGATGATACGCGGGATGATTAAAATGATTAACCCCAAATCACGAATGTTTTCTCCGGCTTTGAAAATGGTGGTTTGCATTCCTTCAGGCAGCACGGAAGTGGAAGTGCGTGCTGTTCGAGACTCGGCTGAGCATGCCGGAGGGCGTGAAGTTTACATGGTCTACGAACCGATGGCGGCGGCCATAGGAATTGGCCTTGATGTGGAGGCGCCTGAAGGGAATATGGTGGTGGATATTGGCGGGGGAACCACCGAAATTGCGGTTATTTCGCTGGGCGGTATTGTTACCAATAAATCTATCCGGATTGCCGGTGATGATCTCACTTCCGATATAATGGAATATATGCGTCACCAGCATAACATTAAAATAGGAGAACGAACGGCCGAAGAAATTAAAATTCATGTGGGATCGGCGTTGTCGCAGTTAAAAGAGCCCCCTTCCGACTATATTGTTCAGGGGCCCAACCAAATGACGGCTCTCCCCATTGAAGTCCCTGTTTCTTATCAGGAAATTGCCCATTGTCTTGAGAAATCCATTTCAAAAATTGAAACCGCTGTTTTGAGTGCCCTGGAACAGACTCCCCCCGAACTGTATGCCGACATTGTGGCCAAGGGAATCTGGCTCGCAGGAGGTGGTGCCCTCCTCAAGGGGCTTGATAAAAGACTTAGCGATAAGATTGGTATTCCTTTTCACGTTGCGGAAGATCCATTAAGGGCGGTTGTAAGGGGAACAGGCATTGCCCTGAAAAATGTAGACAATTTCTCCTTTTTACTGCGCTAATTGATCTTCTCCTTTGGGAAACCCGGGTGTGTGTTCAATTGTCAACCAGGTAACATGAAAACCGTCCTGCTTTATTATTTTAAAACCATCTGTTTACTGTTGATCGAATTATGAGGAACCTGCTCAGGTATTTACTAAGGAATTATGCATTTGTGCTTTTCTTGTTAATGGAAGGCATTGCCCTTACTTTGTTTATTCAGCATCATAGTTACCAAAGAGCCAAATACCTGAACTCTGCTAACTGGGTTACCGGAAGCATTTATGAAACCTTTAATTCGGTGATGGAATATTTCAGGCTTGCCCGTACCAATAAAGAACTTGCCCGGGAGAATGCAGAATTAAGAACGCTGGTTGAAAATATGACCGGTACTCCTGTAGTTAATGATTCGATACTGTTGGATATGAATGTGGAAGATTCCGCATTTCAATTTGTTTCGGCCAGGGTTATCAACAATTCCGTGAACAGGCCTTTTAACTATTTTACCGTGAATAAGGGGAGAAGAGATGGCGTAAAAGCCGATCAGGGAGTTATTTCTGAACAGGGAATTGTAGGGGTAATAACCCAGGTCTCAAACCGGTATGCGACAGGAATATCCGTTCTTAACCGTCGCTGGAGTGTTTCTGCCATGCTGCAGGAAAGCGGAAATTTTGGTTCTTTGATATGGCAGGGGCCCGATTACCAAATTGCGGATTTAACCGAGATTCCACTTCATGTTGATATATCTGAAGGCGATACGATCATTACCAGTGGGTATTCTGCTATTTTTCCCAAGGGTATTATGATTGGAACCATTGATCGTTTTTCGCGTCCCCAGGGGGAAAATTATTATTCGGTGAAGGTGAAGCTTTCAACCGATTTTAAGGTGTTGGAGTATGTTGAAATTATTGAGAATATTAATCGTTCTGAAATTATTGAACTGGAAAAATTAATCAGCAATGATCCGGTGGCTAATTAAATATGTTTTAATGTTTGTTTTTCTGGTTTTGATTCAGATTCTCATATTAAACCAGATAGAATTTCGGGGGTTCATCAATCCTTACATGTATATTTTGTTTGTTATGCTGCTCCCGCTCAACACTCCAAAATATCTGGTGATATTTTCGGGCTTTTTCATTGGACTGATCATTGATATTTTTTCGAATACCCAGGGACTTCATGCGGCTGCTACCGTTTTTATTGCTTATTTCCGGCCTTTTGTAATCCGGGGCATATCCGGAAGAGAAGATGAAATGAGTGATTTTCCCGGGTTGAAACAAAACAAATTTTCCTGGTTTTTGTATTATTCAGCGCTGATGGTAATCCTCCATCATCTTTTTCTCTTCTACCTGGAAGCTTTCACCTTTGCTCATTTTTTTACAACGCTTTTTCGTGTTGTTTTGAGTTCGTTATTTTCTATTTTTGTAATTGTTTTAAGTCAATTTTTAATATTTAGGGAGTTGTGAAGGGTGAATAATTTTTCAAAACGAAGCTACATTGTCATTTTTGTTTTTATACTAACAGGGTTGATCTATGGCATCAAACTCTTCCGGCTTCAGGTTTTAGACCCTACTTTCAAAGAATATGCCACCAACAATGTACTCCGGAACGTTGTACAATACCCCGCACGGGGTTTAATTTATGACCGGAATGGCCGTTTGTTGGTCCACAACAAGGCTGCATATGATTTATTGATTACCCCTCGCGAAGTAGAAACATTTGATACGCTTTCGCTGTGTAATTTGCTTGAGATTTCCAAAGATGATTTGGAGCTCCGGATAAAAGTGGCCGGCGATTATTCAAGCTACAAACCTTCTATCCTTGTTAAGCAAATACCTCCGGAGAAGTATGCCGTTTTACAGGAGCAAATCTATAAGTTTAAGGGGTTTCACACGCAGTCGAGAACACTGCGGGAATATTCTTTTCCGGTGGCTGCACATGTACTGGGTTATGTAGGAGAAGTTACCCCTGCCGATATTGAAAAGAATACTTATTACAGCATGGGGGATTACATCGGGCAGAGTGGTATTGAGAAAACGTACGAAGAATGGTTGAAGGGAACCAAAGGGATCAAGAAATTTCTTGTAGATGTTCACAGCCGTATTCAAGGTAGCTTCCTCGATGGCAGTCAGGATGTGCCGGCCCAAATCGGGAAAAACATTACCACCTCACTCGATATTGATCTGCAGATTTACGCTGAAAAATTGCTGGAAAACAAAAGGGGCAGTATTGTGGCCCTTGAACCCTCAACAGGACAGATTCTGGCATTGGCAAGTGCTCCCGCCTATCATCCCGGTTTGCTGGTTGGAAGAACAAGAGGTGATAATTACGCCCAGTTGGCAGCGGATACCCTGAATCCCCTGTTTAACCGTGCCCTCATGGCGGAGTACCCTCCGGGGTCAACCTTTAAGGTATTGAATGCCTTGGCTGCTTTACAGGAAGGCACCATTACCACCCATACCTATTTTTCCTGCAACGGCCCCGCTTCGGTTCCTATCCGGTGCACCCACAATCATGTTACGCCGCTCAGGGTGACAGCAGCCATTCGCGAATCGTGCAATCCGTTTTTATGGAATACATTCCGCTCGATCATAAATAATGGCGATACTTCGGCGGAAGGTTTCAATATATGGCGGGATTATGTGCTGAGTTTCGGGATGGGCAGAAAGCTGGGAATTGATCTTCCTGGTGAGCTAAAAGGGTATGTGCCTGAGGATTCGTATTACAACCGGTATTACGGCGAAGGGCGCTGGAACGCCATGACCATCCGGTCGCTGGCAATCGGTCAGGGCGAACTGGGTGTAACACCGCTTCAGCTGGCCAATTATTGTGCTGTTATTGCCAATCGGGGGCATTATTATATTCCGCATGTGGTTAAAGCTATTGAAGGAGGGGAGTTGGCATCGCGGTTAATTGAAAAAAGGGAGGTGCCCATTGCAAAAGAACATTTTGAGCCGGTGATAGAAGGAATGCAGCAGGTGGTGGAAAATACGAATGCTTCTGTATTTATGAAAATACCAAATATTTCGATGTGTGGCAAAACCGGAACGGCTGAAAATCCGCATGGCGAAGACCACTCCATTTTCATGGCCTTTGCACCCAAAGATGATCCGCAAATAGCGATTTCCGTTTATGTGGAAAATGCCGGTTATGGGGCGGTCTGGGCAGCCCCCATCGCCAGTTTGTTGGTCGAAAAATACTTAACCGGCTCCATTTCTGAACAGAAAGAGTGGGTGGAAAAGCGGATGCTGGATGCCCGGTTAATACAAAAAACGGAAGAAGAATAATATGCCAAGAAGAAATAGTGTTTGGGCAAATATAGACTGGTTGACCATTTTTCTTTATGTGGTTCTGGTGTTTCTGGGATGGATAAACATTTATGCCTCTGTGTATGATACGGAACACCATAGTATTCTGGATGTTTCACAGCGTTACGGGAAACAGCTTATCTGGATTGGAGCTGCTTTTGTTTTGGCTTTCGTTATATTGCTGTTTGAAACCAATTTTTACGTTTTTTTTGCATACATTATCTATACCGGAGTGATTTCGCTTCTGGTTTTGGTGCTTTTTTTCGGGACCGAAGTTCATGGGGCGAAATCATGGTTTTCTGTCGGAGGCTTCAGTATCCAGCCCGCTGAATTCGGCAAGTTTGCTACGGGGCTGGCCCTGGCAAAATACATGAGTTCTTTTGGCTTTAAGCTTCAGCGTTTTAAATCTCTTTTTACCATTGCAGCCATTATCTTCCTTCCGGCACTGCTGATTCTCCTTCAGAATGATACCGGCTCTGCATTGGTCTATTTTTCATTTATTTTGGTGTTGTATCGTGAAGGACTTTCAGGGATTGTTCTTTTTTTTGGCATCCTTGTGGCCATTCTTTTTATTCTTTCGCTCGTCCTGCCCGGGATTGTTTTCTTTTCCCTGATTGCAGGAGTGGGGTTGATTGTTTTTTTGATTCTGAATCCGGGCATAAAGCAGTTTTTTGTAGTCCTGCTCATCATGTTGGCTGCCTTTCTAATCCTAACCGGAGTCAATCGTTATTTTGACCTGGGACTTCCCATGGATCGAATCCTGGCTTTTAGTTCGCTTGGAGGAGGCATCATTATTTTATTGTACAGCCTTCTGAAGCGGTTCAAAAATTATGCGCTCATCGGAACAATTTTTATCGGTTCGGTTCTGTTTTCCCTGTCTGTTGATTATACCTTTAATAATTTGCTGGAACCTTACCATCAGTCGCGTATTAATGAGCTTCTCGGGATTGAATCGGACCTCCGGGGTGCGGGCTATAATGTGAACCAGAGTAAAATCGCCATCGGCTCAGGAGGAGTGTGGGGCAAAGGCTTTTTAAACGGAACGCAGACGAAATTTAATTTTGTGCCGGAGCAAAGTACCGATTTTATTTTTTGCACAGTAGGAGAAGAGTGGGGCTTTGCCGGTACCTTATTGGTGGTTGTTCTTTTTATGATTTTTTTGACTCGGCTGATTTTAATGGCTGAAAGACAGCGATCGGGCTTTTCCCGGATATATGGGTACTCGGTAGCCGCTGTGCTTTTTTTCCATTTTATGGTAAACATTGGAATGACCATTGGCATAATGCCTGTCATTGGCATTCCTCTTCCCTTTTTTAGTTACGGAGGATCGTCGCTTTGGGCTTTTACCATACTGTTGTTTATTTTTGTCCGACTTGATGCCAGCCGTCTGGATCATTTATCAGGATAATGCCGGACTGACAAACGTCATGTATATTTGTTTTTGAATCACTGGTCTTTTTTGTACTTTTGCCGCGCTTAAAAAAAGGCTTTCATTGGAAGTTGAACCAATGGAAGAAGGTTCAGACAGCCTGTAAAAGACATTGATAGGTTCTTAAAAATTTTTTGGTTTATGATAAAGTACAGATCTTTTTCCATGCACAATTTCAGACAGATACCTCAAATGGAATTGTTGTCGGAAGAGCAGAAATTTAATATTGAAGTGGTGGGAACTGTTTTACCCTTCAAAACGAATAATTATGTTGTAGATGAGTTGATAAACTGGGAAGATTTTGAAAAGGATCCGTTCTTTATCCTGAATTTTCCTCAAAAGGAGATGCTTGATCAGGAGAGCTTCAACACCATTGCATCGTTGTTAAAAACCAACCCTCCCAAAAGCGTCCTTCAGGCAGAAGTGAAAAAAATCCGCATGAAGTTGAATCCCAATCCTGCCGGACAGGAGAGTAATGTTCCTGTTTTTGAAGGGAAGAAGTTAAACGGCATTCAACACAAATACAGGGAAATTATGTTGTTTTTTCCCTCACAGGGTCAAACCTGTCATGCTTACTGTACTTTTTGTTTTCGCTGGCCCCAGTTCGCCCTGAATGAATTTAAATTTGCCATGAAAGAGGCAGATACCATGGTGAAATACCTCAAAGCGAATCCGGAAATTACGGACGTGCTTTTTACGGGTGGTGATCCGGCTGTGATGAAAACCCGTTTCTTCGAGGCTTATTTCAACGCCCTTGCCGATGCCGATATTCCCAACCTGAAGAACATCCGTATAGGGACGAAAGCCCTTGCTTACTGGCCTTACCGGTTTACCACCGATGAAGATGCGGATGATCTCCTCCGTCTTTTCGAAAAAATGAAAAAGAAGGGAATCAATATTGCGTTGATGGCCCATTTTAATCATCCCGGGGAACTTAAAACCGTAGCCGTAAAAAAAGCGGTAAAAAGACTGATTGGAGCGGGGGTTCAAATCCGTTCCCAGTCGCCTGTTCTCAGGCATATTAATGCCAGCGCCGATTTGTGGGCTCAAAATTGGAAGGAGCAGGTAAAGATGGGGATTATTCCCTATTACATGTTTATTGCCCGCGATACAGGAGCTCAGGATTATTTCGCTGTTACGCTCAGCCAGGCCTGGCAGATTTTTAGAAATGCGTACAATCAGGTTAGTGGTATTTGCCGGACGGTAAAAGGACCAAGCATGTCCTGCAGTCCGGGGAAAGTGCAGGTGGTTGGTACTTCCGAAATTAACGGCGAAAAAGTTTTTGTGCTTAATTTCCTTCAGGGCCGGGACCCTTCCTGGGTAGGAAGGCCGTTTTTTGCACGGTACAACCCTGATGCCATATGGATTGATGACCTTGAACCCGCTTTTGGCGAGGAGAAATTTTTCTTTGAGGAATCTTATTACGCAATGCTTGCATAAATTAAAGCCCGGAGCATGTTTCGGGCTTTTTTAGCTCCACCCCGAAGCAGCTTTCAACATAGTCCATGATTTCCACCATGAAGGTTGCAAAATTCTTTTCTACAAAAACAGAGTGCAATTCGAACGTATCGATTGCTTGTGGGGCATTTCCCGGAAGGGAGGTGTAATGGCTCATTCGCTCAAGCGAATTTTTTATTCCCTGGCGTGTGGCATACGATTCAAGCCGCTTGTGTTGGATAAGGAAAGGAAGAAACTGCTGCACGCGCAGGGGCAGATAACGGTAGTGGGAGAGCAAAATGGCATGAACGGTTTTGGAAAATTCGCGTAGCGTACAAGGGGCATAGCGGCCCCAGTTCTCAGCCAGCAAATGGTCATAAAGAAGATCGGTGATAACGCCTGAATAAAGACCGAATTCTTCCCTGAATAATTTCCGGACTTCCCGGAAATGCTTGTGGCTGTCGGTGAAAGCATCAATGCGGCGGTGCATCAGGATGCCCTGTTTAATTCTTTCGGGATATTGCAGGTAGTCTTTTCCCTTGATGTAATCCCCGATAAAATTTCCTGTCATCAGGTCCTCATCTTCTCCCGAAAGGTATAAATGTGCCAGATAATTCATTTTATTCTATAGCAAAAACATGCAAAAATAGACAAATTTGTCTTTATCTGAAACCCAAATTCAGAAGACGGTGTAATTTTTTTGATGAGGAATGAATTTTGAATAACCGTTTCCCGGAAATTTGAATCCTTTTTGATTTATCGCTATTTTTGCAGCCGGAAAATAAGATCAATGACAAAAAAGATAGTGGCATTTGGCGAAGTGGTATGGGATATTTTACCCGGAGGAAAGGTTTTGGGAGGAACGCCTTCTAACCTCGTGTTCCGGTGTAATTCCTTTGGGGAGAAAGCTTTTTTGCTTTCCAGGGTCGGTGATGATGAATTTGGTCACGAAGCACTTGACCGTCTTGAAGAGCTTGGGATTTCGGTTATGGATGTTCAAATCGATTCTGAATTCCCAACAGGCACCGTTCAAATTGATTTTGACGAGAAGAAAGAATCCATTTATAAGGTGAAACCCGATGTAGCTTTCGATCACATTGAATTTTCCACCGAGGCGCTGAAACTGGCACGCAATGCCGATTGTCTTTTTTTTGGATTGCTCCCCCAAAGGTATGGAATATCGAAGAATACCATTCGTGAATTGATT
>CAYTDH010000032.1:18491-19547 GCA_964436325.1 uncultured Tangfeifania sp. | reverse complement strand
GTAAAAAAAAAAAATGCTTCGTAAAATTTTTTATTTACAACGAATCAAAGATCCAGTTTTACCGATCCCTTGTTCCGGATAAACAATTTATGGCAAGACCCTTTCCCGTAAACATGTTCCAGGGTTTTCACATATTCATCCAGCTTATCCTGCGGAACAAAAGCCTGAATAGTGCCACCAAAGCCACCACCGTGCACGCGCCATGCGCCGCTGCCTTTCAACACCATTTCACTTAATGCCAGTGCAAGGGAAACCACTTGCTCATGCTTGTGAACCACATCAAAAATATTCTGGTTATACATGTAGGAGCTATACCCGGATTCAACAACCATATCAAGAAAAGCCTTGAAATCGTTTTTCTCCAGTGCAGCGACCTGATCGACTACACGTTGGTTATCGCCATGGAAATGGTAGGCCCTCAATATGGCACGGTCACCGGTTTTCTTTCGTATCTCCGGAATCTTTTCCACAATCTGATCCAGGGTAACCTCCCGCTGTACGGAAGCCCCCAACTCATTGGCCACGGATTTCATTTCGGTGGGCAATGAAGCATATTCCGCCTGCGAAGCAGCATCATCGTGTCCTCCCCCCACATCCGTTATCACCAGATAAAAGCCGGTAGCAACAAAATCAAAATCCACCTCCTTAACAACCGGATTGGCAGGGTCCTTAAAATCAATGGTTATCAAACCACCCACGGAGCAGGCAGTTTGATCCATCAGTCCGCAAGGCTTGCCAAAGTAATTGTTTTCAGCCCACTGACCAATGATGGCATTTTCCACAGCCGTCATTTTCCCCTGATTGAAGAATTCGTTGATGATGGTGCCAATGAGTACTTCAAATGAAGCCGAAGAACTGAGTCCGGACCCCTTGGGAACACGCCCGTCGATACAGGCATCAAACCCACCAATTTCATATCCGTTCTCCTTCATCCGGGCACAAATACCCTGAACCAGTGAACCGGAAGTATAAAAGTTTTCCTCTTCTATTTTCAAATCCGTTAAATCCACCTGAAACTCAGGATAACCCACTGACTTAACCCGGATAACATTCTGG
>CAYTDH010000032.1:0-18481 GCA_964436325.1 uncultured Tangfeifania sp. | reverse complement strand
AGGTGCGGCGACGGCAATATTATCAAGATTAACCGCCCCGGCCAAAACCCGTCCGTGGTTGTGATCGGTATGATTCCCGCCAATTTCGGTTCGCCCGGGCGAACTGAAAAGATGCACATCATCTGTGCTGTAGGTTTTTTCAAAATCGCTTATTAAACGGGAATACCTTTCAGATTGCTCCTTTAAAACAGCAGCATCACTCCCGTAAAGTTCGCGGAATAACGGGGTGTCTCCTCCGTTAATCTTTTCAATTAAAGTTTTTGTTTTTGTCATATTTGCTCTATTAAATGATTATTTCTATTTCAATTTGTAATGGATTTGAGGAAGCTCACGTAAACGCCGGGCCGCCTGTTCAGCCGTGATATCGCGCTGCGGCATGGCCAGCATTTCGTAGCCAACCATAAACTTTTTTACAGTGGCTGAACGAAGAAGGGGTGGATAAAAATGCATATGAAGATGCCACTCCGGGTAGTCATTCCCGTCGGTAGGAGCCTGATGCAACCCTGCTGAATAAGCAAAAGAGGTTTCAAAAAGATTATCATACATAATCGTCAGTTGCTTATAAATATCGGCAAGCCCTGTCCGCTCCTCATCTGTTAGTCCAAGAATGTTTTGAACGGGCCGTTTGCTGATAATCATTGCCTCATAAGGCCAAACGGCCCAGAAAGGTATCA
Organism: uncultured Tangfeifania sp.; assembly: GCA_964436325.1. GTDB lineage: Bacteria > Bacteroidota > Bacteroidia > Bacteroidales > Prolixibacteraceae > Tangfeifania. The sequence goes on along the minus strand of CAYTDH010000032.1, from coordinate 17,807 downwards.
ATGCAACAAAAGAGTAATTTTCGGCCAGAATACGGACATTCTTCTTCAACTCGGCAATCAAATAATCGCTGAGCAGGGTATGGTTATACTTTTTGTAATACTCCTTCTGGGTCACCCCTTCCTTTGCAGGCTCAACCGGGACATGCGACGAAGACCAGATTTGGCCATGAGGATGGGGGTTGGAGCACCCCATAATGGCTCCCTTGTTTTCAAAAATCTGAACGTATCTAATCAGCCGGTTGCTGCCCAACTCCCGGTATTGATCGCACCACACATCAACGACTTTGCGGATATCCCGGACCTCCATTTCGGGAATGGTGAGCGAATGATTTTCGCTGAAACAAATCACCTTGCAAATCCCCCGCTCACTCTCAGCCCTGAAAAGTTCCTCGTCATTAAAATCACCTCCGGGAGAATCGCTAAGCAAGGCACTAAAATCATTCGTAAAAACATAGGTCCCTTTATAATCAGGATTAAATTTTCCTCCTGCCCTTTCGTTTCCCGGACATAAATAACAACCGGGATCATAGACAGGCCTTTCTTCCACAAGTTTTTTCTCCACCTGCCCCTGCCAGGGCCTTTTGGCCCGATGAGGGGAAACCAGAACCCAATCGCCTGTCAGCGGATTAAACCTTCGGTGGGGATGATCTTCAATATTAAATTGACTCATAAAGGATTTTTTGATTAAAGCTCAATAATTTCTGTTTCTGCCGGTTTGAAATCAAAAACAAACTGGTAGGTACTAGTAGGCACAAATATATATTTTAAATAAACCACCCATTTCGCAAAAAAAATGTTTCACAACACCTTATTTCAACTATAAACTTTTCCGGATAATCAATTTCGAGGGATTTCGGATTTTCCCGTATTGATGCGACAGCACCATATTTCCAAGGGTTTTGCCCATTTCCTTAAAATCTGTTGAAACGGTGGTGATCCCTCCTGCCACTACCTCTTTAAGCATGGTGTCGTTAAACGAAACAATTCCAAACTTCTTTCCCAGTTTCAACTTAAAGCGCTTTGCCATTTTTACCATTTCCACCAAATCGCGGTCAGAAATTAAAAAATAAGCCTCATACAAGGTGGGGCGGATCCCGTCCAGTGATTTTACCACTTGATAATCATACCCCTCTTCACGACAAAAGCGTTCAAATCCTGCCTCCCGCTCTTTGGGTTCTTTTCCTCCGGGTTGCACAAAAACCAGTTTCCGGTATTTTTTCAATAAGCTGGCCCCTGATTTCAATGCATCATAAAAATCATTCTCAAAATCCTGGTAAACCACCGGATAAGCTTTCAAGTCGCGCTTAAAGCGGTCAAGAATAAAAACTTTTTCGGCAGGCAACCGGGAAATCAATTCTTTTGTATGTTCAAAGGCCGCAGGCATAATAATATATGAGGTATAGTTCCCGATGCTTCCCTGAATGAGGTTCTTAAAAACTTTAAAATTAAAATGATGGAAAAAAACCTCCACGCCGGCCCGGTCCTTCAAACTTCCGATAAGAGCATTGTACAAATCTTCCTTAAAAGCATTCAACTCGTCAAACAATACGAAAACTTTCTCCCTCCGGTGAATTTCTGTGCAGGCAATATAATAACCTTTCCCCGGTTGACTCCAAATAACACCCCTGGCCTTTAACTCATTAAAGGCAACCATTACCGTATCGCGACTTAATCCGAATTCGGAACCAACCTGATTGATCGATGGAATCTTGTCCCCTTTCTTCAGGAACCCTTTTTCTATGGCTTCAAACACTGAATCGATTATCTGGCGGTACTTGGGCCTGGCAGAACCGGCATCAATATGGATTATCTTTTTCAAAGCATTGGTTTTAACATTCAAAAATAGAAGAATACCATTAACCATCATATGTTTTAAAACACTACCTGTACCCACCAGTACGATTTCTGAAATTTTGTACTTTTAGATTTTTTTAATGCGTATTAACCTGTTCAAATGAAAACAACAAAAACATTTTTTGGAAACCTCCCCGATGGAAGAGAAGTCTCCCTTTTCACCCTCACTAACGATCAACAGTTCATTATAAAAATAACCAACTACGGGGGAATAATAACCCGTATTGAAATGCCGGATAAAGAGGGAAAAAGGGAAAATATAGTTTGCGGATTCGACAAACTGCAAGACTACCTGAGTGAAGAATATCTGGGAAGCTATCCCTATTTCGGGGCGTGCATCGGACGTTTTGGAAATCGTATCGCCAAAGGGCATCTTGAAATAGAAGGAAAAACCTATGACCTGGCTGTTAATAATGGACCCAATCATTTGCATGGGGGAAAGACCGGATTTGACCGCAGATTATGGGAAGCCCGCATTGTGGAATCCAAAGAAGCTACAGGTGTTGAGTTATCTTATCTAAGCCCGCATCTCGAAGAAAATTACCCGGGAAATTTATCGGTAAAATGTGTCTATACGCTCAACAACAAAAACGAACTGCAAATAGCATATTTTGCCGAGACCGACAAGACAACAGTGGTCAATCTGACCAATCACACCTATTTCAATTTGTCAGGCGGAAAAGCAAACATTCTCAATCATGAACTGAAACTCAATGCCACAAAAATGACAGAGCTGGTGGAACAAATTCCCACCGGAAAAATTCTGCCGGTTGAAGGCACCCCTTACGATTTCCGTGAATTTAAACCTTTTTCCCGCGATTTGAGCCTTTTACCCACGGGTTATGACGATAATTTTGTATTAGACAATGAAGATGGAGAGCTCCAATATACCGGTGCGCTAAGAGAAAAGAGAACCGGCCGGAAGGTAGAGGTTCTGACAACCCAACCCGGGATGCAATTGTACACCGGATACTGGATTCCTGAAATTACCGTCGACGGCACAAAAAAATTCGGGAGCTATTCCGGAGTTGCCCTGGAAACCCAGCATTATCCCGATTCGCCGCACCACATGAACTTTCCCTCTACCCAGCTTCATCGGGGGGAAACATACCGCGAAAGAACCATTTACCGCTTTTCTGTAGAATAAAAAGCCTGTTTGGGAGCTTTTTTATACATTTGGGATGGAATTCAAATACCAAACTTAATTAACATGAAAACCATCATTGATCTTTTTGAAACCACCGTAGCCAATTATCCCGATAACATTTACCTCTGGGAAAAAAAGGGTGGAGAATACGAAGGTACTACCTATAAACAGACGCATCAAAGCGTTTTGAACCTGGCTGCAGGCCTTATGGCCATCGGCTTTAAAAAGGGAGACCGCGCCGGACTGGTTTCAGAAGGACGGAATGACTGGATCATCAGCGAGCTCGGATTGTTGTATGCAGGGGGAATCAATGTTCCCCTTTCGGTAAGGCTTCATGAAAATGAACTTATCTTCAGGCTCAGGCACAGCGAAAGTAAATACATATTTGTTTCCGGCACCTATGCGCCCCTGGTGGAAAACATCAGAGGCAGCCTGCCAGACCTCGAAAAAGTCATTTATATTGACGGAAAAAAAAACCCGGGGGAAAATGATTTGGATTTAGCTGAACTGATCAAAAAAGGAAAAGCGTTTCTCAAAAGCCATCGCAACGAATTGGAAAAAATATGGAAAAAAATTCAGCCCGATGATTTGGCCAATATCAGCTATACATCGGGAACCACAGCCGATCCCAAAGGGATTATGCTTTCTCACCTGAACTATGCAGCCAACGTGGTTCAATCAAATACACTCATGGAATTGCAGTCAGACTGGCGTACCCTGGCCATTCTACCCTGGGACCATGCCTTTGCCCATACGGCATGCCTCTATGTTTTTATGTACAAAGGGGCCAGTATAGCCTCGGTGGAAACGGGGAAAACACCAATGGAAACGTTGAAAAACATCCCTAAAAACATCAAAGAGATTCAACCCACCCTCCTGATGAGTGTTCCTGCTTTTTCCAAAAAGTTCAGGCAAAACATTGAGGGCCAAATCCGTAAAAAGGGCGAAACCCTTTACAATGTTTTCCGGTTCGCTTTGAAGGTGGCCTATACCTATAACGGATTGGGTTACAATCGTGGAAAAGGTTGGAGATTTGTGTTAAAACCCCTCTTGTGGATTTTTGATCAGATTCTGTTTAAAAAAATCAGGGAAGGTTTTGGTGGAAAGCTCAAATTTTTCATTGGCGGAGGGGCCCTGCTCGATATTGAATTGCAGCGCTTTTTCTATGCGGTGGGTATTCCGGTATGTCAGGGATATGGTCTTACTGAGGCGGCTCCTGTTATTTCCTCCAATGCCTTACATGCCATCAAATTTGGTTCTTCAGGGAAACTGGTTAAATACCTCGAATTGAAGATACTGGATGAGGAAGGAAACGAATTGCCCCCTGGTCAGAAAGGAGAAATTGTGGTTAAAGGGGACAATGTGATGCTGGGATATTGGAAGAATCCTGAAGCCACAGCCGAAACCCTGAAAAACGGTTGGTTGCATACAGGGGATATGGGGTATATGGATGCAGACGGATTTCTGTATGTTCTGGGGCGGTTTAAAAGCCTGCTCATTGGGAATGACGGGGAAAAATTCAGTCCTGAAGGCATCGAAGAAGCCATTGTGGAAAAATCTCCCTTTATCCAGCAATTGATGCTCTACAACAATCAGAATCCATATACCACCGGCATGCTTGTACCCGATATCGATGCCCTTAACCGTGAACTCAGAAAACGGGATAAGGAACCTGGCAGTGATGACGCGGCCAGAGAGGCATTGAAAATCCTGCAGGCCGAAATTGACCAATACAAAACCGGAGGAGAAAAAGAGGAGATGTTTCCCGATCGATGGCTGCCGGCCACCTTTGTTGTATTACCCGAGGCCTTTACCCAGGATAACGGGTTGTTAAATACCACCATGAAAATGGTCCGGGGAAAAATAGGTGACTATTTCGATAAAGAACTGGAATTCCTGTATTCCCCCCTGGCAAAAAACATTGAAAACGATGTAAACATAGCGGCCCTAAAAAAATGGAACGCATAAAAACCCCGCAAAATGATTATTGAAACATTAAGTTACCCCAGAGCCGCTCTGATAGGCAATCCATCGGACGGTTATTATGGAAAAACCATTGCTTTCCTCTTTTCCAATTTTCAGGCCACAGTACAGTTGTATCATACCCCCGAACTGGATATTCAACCCCAGTGGCTTGACAAGCAAAGTTTTCACAGCATTGACGAATTGGTGGAGAGCATCAATTCCTCGGGATATTACGGGGGCATAAGGCTTCTAAAAGCCACCATAAAAGTCTTTTACGACTACTGCAAAGAATGCAATATCCAACTCGACAAGCGTAATTTTACCATCCGTTACGATTCCAATATTCCCCTGAGGCTTGGCCTGGCCGGATCGAGTGCCATCATCACTGCTTGCATGAAAGCCCTCATCTCTTTTTACGGTATTGCCATTCCCAAACCCATTCTGGCCAACCTGGTGCTGAGTGTGGAAAATAAAGAACTGGGAATTTCGGCAGGCTTGCAAGACCGGGTTGCCCAGGCCTGGGAACAACCGGTTTACATGAATTTCGACAAGGAAATAATGGAAAAACAGGGTTTTGGCCATTATGAAACCCTCGATGCCCATTGCTTCCCCAACATGTATATTGCCTTTCGTAAAAATTTGTCGGAAGGAACTGAGGTGCTTCACAACAACTTAAAAGCCCGGTTCAATATCGGTGAAAAAGCGGTGCTTGACGCCATGAAAAAATGGGCCGGTTATACCGAAAATTTCAAAGAAGCCCTGGAAAAATGCGATTACGACATCATGCACCAATTGATCAATGCCAATTTTGATTTACGCCGTAGCCTGGTACCCATCACCAGCGGAAATATTGAAATGGTGGAAGCAGCCCGTTCGGTTGGGGCTTCAGCAAAATTTACGGGCTCGGGTGGCGCCATTATTGGCACCTACCAGAATGAAAAGATGTTTGAAAAACTCGAAAAAACGCTCGAAGAAAAAGAAATAGAAGTCATAAAACCATCCATTGTAAACCATTTTTAAAATGATTAAAAAAGCTGTTATCCCCGCCGCCGGTTGGGGAACCCGATTTTTGCCCATTACCAAATCACAACCCAAGGAGATGATCCCTATCGTCGATACTCCGGTTATCCAATACGTTGTGGAAGAAGCTGTTTCAAGTGGCATAACCGATATCCTTATGATTATTGGAAAAGGAAAAAGAGCCATTGAAGAACATTTCGACCGGAGTCCCATACTGGAAGAATCGTTGATCGCTAAAAAACAATTCGACCTGCTGGAACAGATCAAAAAAATATCGCAGTTGGCGAATATCCATTTTATCTGGCAAAAAGAGATGAACGGACTGGGGGATGCCATCCGCTATGCACGCGATCATGTGGGCCAGGAACCTTTTGCTGTTTTACTAGGAGATACCCTTATTAGCGGGGAGGGAGACCCCATTACCAAACAGTTGATGGATGTTTACGAGCGTTACAAAAGTTCGGTGGTGGCGCTTGAGGAAGTCCCCGTCAAAAAGGTACACCGCTATGGAGTCATCAAGGGAAAAAAACTGGAAAAAAATGTCATGATCGCAGAGGATTTCATCGAAAAACCCAGTGTTGACAAAGCCCCCTCCAACCTGGCCATTGCCAGCCGGTATATTTTTACCCCGGAAATATTCGATTACCTCGAAAAAACCAAACCGGGAAAAAATAATGAAGTTCAACTTACCGACGCTATGCGCGATATGGTGAAAAAATATGCCATGTATGGGCTTCAGTTTAAAGGCACCCGTTATGACATCGGAAATAAACTTGATTTTCTGAAAACAAATATCATTTATGGACTCATGCATGAGGAAATAGGGTCGCACCTGCGTACATGGCTAAAAGAATTTTCGGGTGAACTGTAGAAAACACGAGACACCCTGTGCGCTCTTTCTACAAATGCGAAAAAAAATACGTGGTGCTTTTTATGATATTAAATTCTTAAATCCAAATTACTGAACCCCAAAATACTGCCTATGACAGATTTCCACAAGTAACTCATAATGAAAGAATTTAGAAATTCGCACTCGGGTGTCATTTCGACGACGAAGGAGGAGAAATCTGTTGAAATATGGAGAGATTCCTCGTCGCTACGCTTCCCTCGGAATGACAGTTCCCATCAGTGCTTGTCATTCCCTCATTATGCCCAAAAAAAATCTTGGATAGGGACTCGATATGACATGTTAATCATTTATGGCACACCAATTGAAAATCCTGAATAAACGGATAGGAATTTCAATGAATTCAAAAAAATAGAAAAAATGATAACACCTCAGGAAGTAATTAAACAGGATATCATTGATCATTTGATTTGGGATGACGGCGTTAATGCCAATGACGTTTATATTCATATAGAAAACGGAAATGTGCGGCTCACCGGAAAAGTTCCCAATTTCAGTGCTAAAATGGCGGCCACCCAGGATGCTTACATGATCGCCGGAGTAAAAAATGTGGATAATCAGTTGGAAGTGGGTTTTGTCTCAACGGGAAATATGCCGGATGATGCGGAGATTACCAGTAACGTCAGGCATATGTTACTCTGGAATAACAAGCTGATCTCCTCCAATATCCGCGTGGAAAGCCTGGACCGCATCGTAACCCTTAGCGGGAATGTAGAAACCTACTGGGAAAAATACCTGGCAGAAGACATCGCCAATAAAGCCCGGGGAGTAAAAGATGTGATTAATTTGCTCCAGGTGGAACTCAAAAAAACGATGATCGATCTCGACATTCAGAAAGACATTGAAAATGCATTGAAGCGAAGCCATTTTATTGATGAAAAAACGATGGAGGTAAGCGTAAATAACGGAGTCGTCACCCTCTCCGGAACCGTTATCAATTATCCTGTAAAAAGACAGGCACTCTATATTGCCATGCATACTGCGGGTGTTACAGATGTTAATGACGAAATAAACCTGATTTGAAAATTAAATTCTGTCCCGGCCGGGAATTCCCTGCTATTCCAAAATGAATAGGGGGAGTTCCCTTTTTTTAAATCATAATAAAATCATATCCATCGTCCACCAACTTTCTTCTTCAAATCATACGCTTCATATTAATCTGCGTCTCTTTCCACAATTTCCCAATTCCCCAATTTCCCAATTTATCAATTTAACAATTTTTCTAATTGCCTTCAGGCAAATCCATCATAATAAAATCATATCCATCGGCCACTAACTTTCTTCTTCAAATCATACGCTTCATATTAATCTGCGTCTCCTTCCTCAATTTCCCAATTTAACAATTTCACAATTTCACAATTTCACAATTTCACAATTTCACAATTTCACAATTTGTCAATTTATCAATTTGTCAATTTGTTATTTACCCCAAAAACGTTTTTAACATTCGGGTCCGGTAACGGTTTCTCAATTTTTTGATGGCTTTCATTTTGATCTGCCGAACCCTTTCTTCGGTGAGTCCAAACCTTTCTCCGATTTCGGAAAGGCTCATGGGGAAAGAGCCGTCAAGTCCGAAACAATACCTGATGATGTCCGCTTCCCGGGCTTCCAGTGTGGCAAGGGCCCGTTCAATTTCCTTTTTCAGGGAATGGTCAAGTAATTTGGAATCGGGGCTCTCTGAATCATCGTCCAATAGAATATCATACATATTTCCATCTTTCTCCTCATGAAGACTGGGAGCATCCATGGATAGGTGATGGTTCGAATGATTCATTGCGCTTTCTACCATTTCAGGACGTGATTCAGCCATTTCGGCCACTTCTGCATGGGTGGGTTCACGCTGGTATTTCTGTTCAAGCTGGTTAAATGTTTTTTGAATTTTACCCATGGAGGCAATTTGATTCAGGGGAAGACGAACGATACGCGACTGTTCAGTCAGCGCCTGCATAATGGCTTGCCGGATCCACCAAACCGCATAAGAAATAAATTTAAACCCCCGTGTTTCATCAAATCGACGGGCCGCTTTTATCAGACCAAGATTCCCTTCATTTATAAGGTCAGGAAGGCTGAGACCCTGATTCTGATATTGTTTCGATACGGAAACAACAAACCTTAGGTTGGCTTTTATTAACTCCTCAAGGGCCTGCTCGTCGCCCTTTTTTATACGCCTTGTCAATTCAACCTCTTTCTCAGCAGTAACAAGCTCCTCTTTTGATATTTCCCGCAAATACCTGTCCAGCGACAGCGATGTACGGTTGGTAATCTGTTGGTTAATTTTTAATTGTTTCATATGCCTGTATTTCTGCCGGTATTGTGAAAACTTTATGCCGTAATGAAAACAAAACTCCAAAGTCCTCACAAAGTAGGAGAAACACATTTTCCGTCTGGAAAAACCCCGATAAAAATCTGCGGAAAATTGATGAAAATTTCCACATACGGGGTTTTTATCCACACTCCTAATCATGAAAAAAAGAAACAGGATGCAGCAAGTATGGAGAAGCATCGGGAAGGTAAAAACGCAAAAACAGAAAAATCTTTCGGCCTTTTTCCAAAACACAAAAAAGTATTTTTACCCCTCCTTCGTTAGCAGAGGGCTTATAAATATTGAAGGTGAACCCTGGATTTATTAGTTATCAGGTAAGAAGAGGCAGTCTTCAGGAGGTTTTCAATTCGAGCTCTTTGCCGGTTAGCACGAAATAAAGATTTTGAAGTTGATGTACACAGGTAAGTTCAACAGGGATTTTGTTTTCCCAGGTTCTTTCATTTCACAAAAGAAATTTCTTTCCTTAAAAAATATTTGCTATTTTGTAAAAAATGAGTTTTTTTTTAGTTCAGTCGAATTTTGTTTCAAAGTTAATTCTTGCTTTCCGAAAACTGAATCGCAAACGAAACAGCAAACAATAAATGGAAGAAATAGCAGAACCTTCGAATTCAAAAAAAATCTCGCATGATGAAGACTATGAAATCATTCTTAACTCCATCTCTGAGGGTGTACTCATTTTAAATCGTAAAGGTCAGTTACTCAAAGCGAATAGCCTGGCCTTAAAAATTCATGGGCTGAAAGAAAACACTTCATTCCCTGTTTCGCGGACTCTTTTAAAGCATTATGAGTTATATAACACCAACAACCAAAAGATTCCATTCGGCGAATGGCCGGTGATTCGGTTGTTCGATGAAGGAAAAATCGAAGAAAAAGAGTATCTGGTTCTCAATAAAACCACCGGTCAGAAAGCACATGTCAGCTACAGGGGGATACCCATTAAGGATGAAAAGGGAAAGATTCAACGGGGAATTTTCCTTGTCAGGGACATATCAGAGATAAAAAAAACGCAAAATGAACTGGCCAGCAGGCTTAGCGAGCAGAAAAGCTTTTTCAAAACCATTGAAAATTATCAGGAGCTACTAAAAAATGAAAGTGAGCTGCTAAAAACCATTATCAATACCATTCCTGTTATGGTTACGGTATATGATAAAAAGATTAACACCATTATTTTAAACTATGCCTTTGAGAAAATTACCGGTTGGACCAAAAAGGATGCCAAAGAGAACAACATCATGGAACTGGTATATCCGGAAAAGGCATACCGCGATAAAATTCTCCGCTATATGAGGTCACTGAAACCCGGCTTTAAGGACATTCTCATGCGTACCAAAAACGGGCGGGATATTGAAACAAGCTGGGCCAATATCAGTATCCCCGATGGAAGACAGGTAGGGGTTGGCATTGATATTTCTGAAAGAAAGCAAATGGAAAAAGATCTCATTGAAGCCCGGAAGAAAGCCGAAGAGGAAAACTATGCACAATACGCTTTCATTCAAAATATTTCACACGAAGTAAGAACGCCCATGAACTCCATTCTGGGTTTCACGGAAATCCTGCAAAACCGGATTCAGGGTGAGAAAGAGCAGGAATTTCTCGACGCCATTTCATACAACGGCCAACAATTATTGAGGTTAATTGATGACATTATCGACTTTTCCAGGCTCGATAAACATGAAATGACCATATCCGAAGAGGAAATCAGTATCACAGAATTAATGGAGCACACCCGGAAGCAGATGTCGGGCCTTCAAAAGAAATACGGTAAAAGGCACATTGAAATGGTCCTTGAAACCCCGGTCCTGCATCAGCATGATGTGGTTCTCCAAACGGATAATTATCGTTTGCAACAGGTTTTAACAAACTTAATTAGCAATGCCATCAAATATACTCATGAAGGCAAAATAGAAGTCGGGTATCAAATTCACGAACAGAAAAAAGAAGTGCTTTTTTATGTCAAGGATACAGGAATTGGAATCCGGAAGAATGATCATGACCGGATATTTAAACGTTTTACCCGGCTCAAACAATCGGGCGGAAGCCAGTCAAATGGCACGGGCCTTGGCCTTTCCATTGCGCAGGAATTGGTGAAGTTACTCGATGGAAAAATCTGGTTTAAATCAGAGCCGGGAAAAGGGACCACCATGTATTTCACTCATCCCTATCTGAAAAAATCACCTGCACAGGAAAAAAACACCGCTAACACCATGGCTAAGCCACAAGAACTGCCCAATTTAAACAACCGCACCATCCTCATTGCAGAAGATGATGCGTTCAGTTTCATGATGATGGAGGAGATGCTGAAAAAGACCAATGCCACAATACTGCATGCACCTGACGGTGAACGGGCCATTGAGCTTTTTGAAAACCATAATGTGGATCTGATTTTTTTGGACATCCGTTTGCCGGGAAAAAGCGGATTCGAAATTATTGCACAAATCCGGAAACAGAATAAAAACATTCCTGTTATTGCTCAAACCGCCAATGCGTTGCCCGAAGATAAAAAAAGAATTATGGAGTCTGGTTTTCACTACCATGCCACCAAACCCATCTCATGGGAAAAACTGAACCATATATTAATGCAATTTACTTAAACTATTCATTGGATGAGTAAAAACAAATACATCGATTAGCCAATTGGGGAAAAACCTGAGACGGGAAGGCAAAGAAATCATGTGATGGGTTAAAAAAAAAATCCCTGTCGCTTATCCCCGAATGATTTGATTTAGCTCCGTAAGGTGTTTGACTTTACTATTATTCAGAACGATATAAACATTCTTTCATTTATTTTGTGTATCTTTTAATTGGGAATTGATAAATACTATTATTCTTTTTCGTTTATCTTATTCATTAAAATTCAGGAGGACAAAAAATGGCTTGGAAATGGTATGACATTAAAAATTACAAGGCCTCAGCAGGAAGCGGGAATTATTATGGAATTGTTCAGCTATTCGGCGATAGCTTTTACGGAAGCCTCCGTTTTCACAAAGATGGTCCGCTTCCGGATGCAACTGCTCCCACTACCTATGGCCAACGGTTTTACGGGCACATGGACTTTCAGCAGATGCAGGTGGTTATTGACCTTCTGCGGAATGAAAGTCCCGTCCGGTTCGGCTGGTACGATGCCAATCCGAACTATTTTCACCTGATGACAGGTCAGGAACCTGTGGGTGAAGGTGATGGCATTTTGGCAGAAGAAACGTAGCAGGATTTAAAAAGAGTTAGTCCGCAGGTTCAATATGCATAAGCACGTCACCTTTGGAGACCGAATCACTGACTTCATACTTGATTTCTTTTACTACACCGTCAACGGTTGCATTAAGGTTGTTCATCATCTTCATCGCCTCGATAACGGCAACCGTTTCACCAGCTTTTACTTTATCTCCCACAGCCTTTTTAAATTCGACCACCATGCCAGGAAGGGGAGCTGCCAAACTGCCGGTTTTTTCGGCCTCTTTAACCGTATTCTTTTTCTTTCGCGGCCGGATTTGAGGAGTTGCCGTGCCATTCGGGTCATTGATTTCAACGGTAAAGGTCTCCCCGTCCACGGTAACTTCCAGTTCACGACCGTTACACGGCGATTTTTTGGAAGTCAACTCCCCAGCCAGGGCCTTCCGCACAACCTCTTCTTCCTTTTTCACCTGCTCCATGGTTTTTGGCTTCATCTCTTCCGGAACTTCCTCCAGCCCGTACTTCCATTTCAGAAAACGCTTACCGGTTACAGGATATAAGGCACAAAGCACCTCATCGTCATGGTTTTTCGCCAAATCACCGAATTTTTCCTTTACTTCTTCCATTTCGGGTTCAAGGATTGCTCCCGGGCGAACAGTAATGGGCTGCTCTCCCCGCGGATAATCTTTCAGCGCTTTCTTTTGTACTTCAGGATTAATGGGCTGCGTTGTTTTGCCGTACAGACCATAACAAAGATCCTTGACTTCTTTGGTAATCCGGGCATATTCGCCCTCGTATGAATCGAAGAGTACATTATTAACCGTCTGTACACCAACAATTTGGGAAGTTGGGGTTACCAGCGGGATATTTCCCAAATCTTTCCTGACTTTTGGCAATAACCGGAATACATCCCCAAGTTTATCCAGGGCATCCATGGCCTTCAACTGGTTGACCAGGTTAGAAAGCATTCCTCCCGGGGTTTGATGGAGTAACACATTGATATCGGTTATGGCGTATTTCGGACTGTTGTCCAGATGCCTGTATTTTGGAATGTATTTTTCCATTTCTTCGGCTATCGCATTCACCTTGTTAATATCCAGTCCGGTATCCCGGTTGGTTCCCAGAAGTGACATAATAAGGGGTTCCACCGCCGCATGGGAAGTGCGGTAGGCATATGGCCCGATACAGGTATCCACAATATCAACCCCGGCCTCAATGGCTTTAAAAATGGAAAGATCACCCATTCCGGAAGTGAAATGAGTATGTAAATTCACAGGAATATCCGTGATTTTCTTAATCTCCCGAATCAGGTTATAGATGTCATACGGAGCAATTAATCCTGCCATATCCTTGATGCAGATAGAATCCACTCCAAAATCCACCAACTCTTTCACTTTGCCGGTGTAATAATCCATATTATAAACATCTCCCCCCAGCCTTGGCTGGTCGAGGGTGTAGCAAACCACACCCTGAAAATGCTTCTTATTCTCCTTAATAACCTTTGCTGCCGTTTCAAAATTGCGAAAATCGTTCAGGGCATCGAAACACCGGAAAATATCCATGCCGTTATCAACGGCGCGCTGAACAAAAGCCTCAACCACATCATCTGCATAGTTGCGGTATCCCACCAGATTTTGACCGCGCAGCAGCATCATAAACGGCGTTTTGGGCATATGCTTCTTAAGGGTGCGCAGGCGCTCCCACGGGTCTTCTGCCAAATAGCGGTGCATGGCATCGAACGTAGCACCGCCCCAGGTTTCCAAAGCATTAAATCCCACGTTGTCTAACATCTCCGCAACCGGAACCATGTCTTCTGTGCGCCCGCGGGTGGCAAATAATGACTGGTGACCGTCACGTAAACTTAAATCGTTGATCTTTATCGGGTTTTCGGCCTCCGGCCGGTCTGCGTCAAAATGGGTTGGAGCCATCTCAAGGGCCCCGTGTTTATCGTATTTCATAGTCGTGTTTTCTTTTTACATTGTTAACTGTAAGCTTTTTCCAATACTAAGCCCTGCGCAATACACGTCCTCTCATCTGAATCACCTGCCGCTTGTTCATGGCGATTTCTATACCGGCCCGCGACCAATTGCTTAAACGCGTTTCGCTGGTTGTTTCAACTGCATTGGCTTTTTCCTGTTGTGTGTAATAGGCTGCAGCTATCATGGCTGCCTTTTTCTTCTTTTCGTAAGTAGTCATAATAGTATCTTTTTATAATGGAATGTTTCCGTGTTTTTTTGCCGGAAGAACTTCTGTTTTGGTACTCATTGCTTCAAGGGCGTCAATCAACCGCATGCGGGTTTCGGAGGGAATAATCACCTCATCGATGTACCCGCGCTGAGCTGCCAGGTAAGGCACATTAAACGCTTTTTCGTATTCATCGATCTTTTCCATGGTCATGGCCTCTTTGTCATCGGCTTCCTTTATCTCTTTACGATAAGCGGAAATGACTTCCACGGCTCCTTTTGCTCCCATAACCGCAATCTCAGCAGAAGGCCATGCAAAAACCATATCGGCCCCCAGTTGTTTGGAGCACATGGCCAGGTAAGCTCCACCATAGTCTTTTCGTGTTACTACTGTAAATTTTGGAACAGTAGCTTCACCATAGCTCCAGAGCAGCTTTGCCCCGTGGCGGATAATCCCGCCCAACTCCTGGTGAACACCCGGCAGATAGCCGGGAACATCCACAAAGGTGATTAAGGGAATATTAAAGGCATCACACGTACGCACAAAACGACTGATCTTATCGGAAGCATCAATGTCGAGGCATCCGGCCTGAACCAGCGGCTGGTTGCCAATAACTCCCACTGAACGGTTATTTAAACGTCCGAATCCTACAATGGCATTTTCTGCATAATATTCGTGGACTTCATAAAAACTATCGTGGTCGAGAACCGATTCAATGATGTTTTTCATGTCGTAGGGCGTTTTGGCGTCATCGGGTATAATGGCATTCAACTCCTCACAAGCACGTGCTGGATCATCTCCCATGGGAACAACCGGAGCATTCTCCAGGTTATTTCCAGGCAGGTAACTCAACAATTCAATAATCGATTCAATTGTTTCCTCATCGCTTTCACAGGCAAAATGGGCATTGCCGCTTTTCACATTGTGCGCCATTGCTCCACCCAGTTCCTCAAACGTGGTCTCCTCGCCTGTAACGGTTTTTATAACATACGGACTGGTGATAAACATGTGGCTCTGTTTTTTGACCATATACACAAAATCTGTCATGGCCGGGGAATAAACAGCTCCCCCTGCACAGGGCCCCATAATGGCAGAAATTTGCGGAATGACCCCTGATGCTCTCGAGTTCCGCATAAAAATTTCACCATACCCTTTCAGGGCGTCAACGCCCTCCTCCACCCGGGCACCTCCCGAGTCATTTAACCCCACAACCGGAGCTCCGGCTTTTACAGCAAGGTCCATTATCTTGCAAATTTTGGAAGCATGCATCTCCCCCAACGATCCACCCCTTGTGGTAAAATCCTGGGAATAAGCAAATACCACTCTGCCATTTACCTTCCCATGCCCCACAATAACCCCGTCGGAGAGAATGACCGTTTTCTCCATACCAAAATTCACGGAGCGGTGCTTTACAAACATATCAATTTCACGGAACGTCCCCTTGTCGAATAACAAATCAAGCCGCTCCCTTGCTGTAAGCTTCCCTTTCTGATGCTGCCTGGCTACCCGGGCCTCTCCGCCCATGGCCAAAACTTCCTCTCTTTTCTTTTTTAATTGTTCAATTTTTTCTGATACCTTCATGAAATTCTCCTTCTTTTCATTGTTTTTATGGCCCTGAACCAGCAGATTCCTCTCTTTATTTCATGTTCTTTTAATCTTCATATTAACAGCTGATAATGAAGAAAATTTTCTTTATTCGAATTTTTATCCATCATTGTCTGAAAATTAAAAATCAACATTTGTAAATGGAAAAAATTCTCCGGACAATTTATTTCAAAATACATCAACCCAAATAAAAGAATTCATTTCTCCCTTTGTACAGGAGAACCATAAACGATATCCTCCATTCTTTCTTCGTCACCAAATTGCTATTATCTGAACGTTTTACCACAAAAATCTTCTCTGCTAATTCTCTTCAAATTTTGTAACTTATTCGAATAATCATACTGCAAAATAAAGAAAAATTTCTTTTTTGTGTTTACATTCCAATGTAAAAGGAGTTCAATTTGGCCCAAAAAACCGAATAATCCTGTTCTGATAATTGAAAATTTCTTGTTATTAGGGAGTTAGGAATTATTATGTAATTGTTAATTTTGACTGCCTGACTGGAAAGGCCCCGAAAGGCCTGAATGGCTGGCCGAACTGAAAGGCTCATGAGGGGCATGTTGAAAAATGGTCTCCGGAATGAATCACTTCCTTTTTTCAACGAATTGAACAGTTTAAAACCGGAGAAAAAAAGTTCTGTAGCGTAAGATTAGAATTGCCATCGGTTCGCGGATTTTGCACAATCAGCCATCCTGAAAGAAAATTTTCTCCGGATTATTATCACACTTGCCAAAGAATTCCTACTTTTGAGTAATGCAATGGACTAATCCGGCTTTTCCCGAAAAAACGTTATCTGGCAAAACATCAATTCAAAAAGAAAAATGGACTAAACGAAAACATTCAATAAACACAAACTTTAAATCTTTAAACCATGAAAAGAATACCACTTATTTCATTCATTATTCTTGTATTTGCATTCACCGGATTTAAACCCGCCAATGAAAAACTGTTCGATGGCAAAACCCTGGATGGATGGGAAGCTGATCCTGAAGAGACTGCCTCCCACTGGAAGGTCAAAAAAGGTAAAATCCTTTATGGAGAAAATCCGGATGAAAAAGGCTCTATGTTATGGACCACCGAAAATTATAAAAATTATGAGTTGGAACTGGAATACAAAACGTTAACAGACGATTACGATACCGGAGTATTCCCCCGGGGTAACGGGACCCAGGTCCAAATTGGCATTTCCAGGTCATTACAACGGGACATGACAGCATGCATTTATGCTCCCAAAGATGAACAGGGCAGCTATCCGGGACAGACCGATAAAGTGAAAGAATACCATAAAGTGGGGAAATGGAATCACCTGAAAATAATCGTTGAAGGAAAACGAATCCAGACTTTTTTGAATGGTGAACCTTTTGTAGATTATACCAGTAAAACCATGAACGAATCAGGACCTATTGGCCTGCAACTTCACGGAGGAGTGCATATGGCGGTTCAGTTCAGAAAAATCAACATCAAAGAGCTGTAGTCCTTTCTTAATTTTTGAATGGATTCACCGAAAACGAAAATGACAATGAAATTTTTCTGTCATTGGTAAGGTTTAATATAAGAGAATTTAAAATATGGTATCTTTTTTTAGCCCGAATAATTCAAGAATTATTCCTGTCTCCGACAGCGACTAAGATTCA
>CAYTDH010000031.1:0-19944 GCA_964436325.1 uncultured Tangfeifania sp. | reverse complement strand
GAAGGATTCACAAAGGTTGCACAAAGGGGGGAAGTGTGTCGATTTTTGCTGTTTTACTATCTTTCTTATTATGAGTTATTTACAAAAATCTGTCATTGGCAACTTGACTTGACACTACCCCACTAATAATAAAATCAATACCATCAAAATTTCATTGTAATAAGGCTGAAGGTGTTCCCTTAATCTCTTCATCGCCTTGCCCATCTGGTTTTCCACTGTCTTGACCGAAATACCCATCTGCCGGGCAATCTCTTTATAAGGTAGATTATCCTCCTTCCCCATAATGTAAATTTCCCGGCATTTTTCAGGCAAACTGTTTACCGCTTGAAGAATTTCATGATTCAAAAATCCGGTGTGCACCACATTTTCAGGCATTTCATAACTCGTTTCACTTTCCTTAAGCAGTTTCTCATGAATGCGCAGACGGCATTTCTGGTTCCGGATATGATTGAGACTTTTGTTCCGGGACATCCGGAAAAGATAAAATTTCACCGAAGATTGAATGGCTATTTTTTTCCGGCTTTCCCAAAACAGCACAAATATATCCTGGACGATCTCTTCGGCCATAACCGGATCATGAAGATACATGTTCACCACGTTGCACATATCATCATAATATTTTTCAAAGAAAAAGCGAAAAGCCTCTTCATCACCTTCAGCCATGCGACGAAAAATAAACTGCTCTTCTTCGTTTTTCCGAATCATCAGTTATTAATTTAAGTTAAGATCATCCCGCTTCAAATTCAAAAGCAAGAACCATTCACTTCCAAACCTGCTAATCCAGATGGAACACTTCTTCCATATTGGCCCACCACTCTCCTTCTTCCCTGTTTTCAACAGGTTGCTGCATGGGCATCATGATATCCCACCATTCCTGGGTTTTGGGGTCCGCAGCCATTTTTGCCATGTCGGCTTCGAAATCATTGCCGGTATATTCCATGTAGGCAAATAGCATCCCGTCTTTGTGAAAGATGGAATAATTCTGAATGTTGCAATCCTTAATTTTGTTGAGCACTTCGGGCCATACGCTGGCATGGTATTCTTTATACTTCTCAAAATGCTCGGGTTTAACCCTGATTATCTGACCAAATCGTTTCATAGAATGTTGTTTTTTAAAAAGTCCTATTTCATAAATTCCGGGAGTCCCGGAAATATCGGTAAACACGAATCTCACTTTTTGGGCCCCGGGCATTGCAGGCAGGGAAATTAACTGTCCGCTGGAGATTTTCTTCCCCTGATGAACCGTTTTCCAATTTTCACCCATAAGGCATTGAATTTCATATGCATTGACAGCCTCCCCGTTTTCAAAGATAACAAACTTTGCTATTTTCTCCGGCCTGTCGAGGGTAAACTCCACCCACGGAACACTGTCACTGGCCGCAGGGCTCCAGTAATGTCCCACCCAGTCGCCGTTATTAACCGATGCCACTCCCCGCCAATGCGGGTTCGGCTCGCTGGAGGCCGTCACTTTTCGCTGATACGAAACGGACTGGGAAGGAATGTCCATAGGTTCTGTTTCCATTACACTACCAGCAGCTTCGAGTTCAATTATGGTGTTGATGGGTTGAAGGGCATTTTCGGGAATCTGAATGGTGTAGCCATCATCCTGTTTTTGCAGTTTCAGGGTTTCTCCGGTAGCCAGACGGCAGCCGGTAATCTCCACTCCAATGTCGGGAATTTTCAGTTGCGGGGATTCTCCCATCCATTTCAAAAGGTGCAGGTAAATGGTATTTCCTTTCCGGGTACTCACACCCCAGTCGGTGGGTTTAAACGGACCTCCGCGGGTACCGTAAATGGCATATCCGTATTTTTCGAGCCATTGCCCCATTTCTTTCAGGCGTTCAACCTGAAGCGGTTCAATGGTTCCGTCGGGCTTCGGCCCTACGTTGAATAAGAGATTCCCGTCCCCTCCGGCAGAGCGGATCAACCCGTGAAGGCACTGTTCCAGCGATTTGATCTTATCATCGGGTTTCCAGGCCCACTGTGTTCCTATGGTCATGCATGTTTCCCAGGGCCGGTCGTTTTGAAATCCTCCTACCCGCTGTTCGGGGGTGTCAAAATCGCCCTTTGCGCCGGTCCGGTTATTCACCAAAATACCCGGCTGCACCTCACGAATATGGTCAATGACGCCCTGCCCCCGCTGAGCATCAAAACGCTGGGGAACATCATACCACATCACCAGCAGCGGACCATACTTTTCGATAATCTCTACCGATTGATTTTTTAAATATTCGGTGTAACGGTCCAGGTTATGCTCTTCGCGTTCCACTCTTCCTCCGGGACTGGTCAGCGGAAAATCGGGATGATGCCAGTCGCAGGTGGAATGGTAAAATCCCAGCGCCATGCCATGTTTCTTGCAGGCCTCTGACAACTCTTTCATCACATCCCTTTTAAAGGCAGAATTCATGATATTGTAATCGGTGAATTCCGTATCCCAGTTACAAAAACCGTCATGGTGTTTCGAGGTGAAAACAATGTATTTCATACCGGCTGCTTTGGCCGTGGCAACCCACTCTTCAGCATCATAATTCACCGGATTGAACTGTTTGTATAAATTATCGTATTCCTCAATGGGTATCTCGCGTCCGCGGGACCATCCAATCTCGGTTCCCTTCAGGCTTACCGGTCCCCAATGGATAAACATTCCAAAAGCGGCATCTTTCCACCACTCCAGTTTAGCATCATGATCTTCCGGGAAGGGAATTTCGCCGGTTGGTTCCCGGTTTGTGCAGGAGAACAAAAAAGAAAATACCAGTAAAAGGACAAAAAACTCAGTTACAGCAACATTTCGTTTCATGGGTCATTGGTCTTTTGGTTTAAATCAATTCTATTAAATCGGAAAACCGGGAAAACTCCGCGGATCAACAAGACAATGATTCCTTTATTTTTCGAATCTTTCCGGTCATACTCCAATAAAGATTCAATGGTTAAAGGAATCTTACAGGATGATTACCTCTGGTTAAATTCCCTCAGAGCGTCATACATGGCCACGATATTTTCAGGAGGAACATCCGGAAGAATATTGTGAACGGTATTAAACACGAATCCTCCTCCCTCCGAAAAAATTTCAAGTCTTTCGAGGACCTGTTCCCTCACCTGTTCAGGAGTGGCATTGTTCAGGGTTCCTGCATTTTCTATTCCACCTCCCCAAAAGGTACAATCCTTTCCAAACTCTTTTTTCAGGAACCGGGGTTCCATTTTATATGCATTGGTCTGAACAGGGTTAAATATTTCAATTCCGGCATCAATCAGGTGAGGCATCAACAGGGATATGGAACCACAGGAATGGATAAATGTATGCATCTGGCTGTTTTCCTTCACAAAATCGCACAAAATTTTATGTCTGGGTTTAAACAGGTCCCTATAAACATCGGGTTCCATAAAAGGACCGGATGTCATCCCCAGGTCATCGCCAAAGCGAATGATGTCGACGATATCACCCACGGCCTCACACACTTTTTCGAGAGTGGCGAGGTGGCGTTTGAGCAATTCATCGAGCAATCTTTCCACATTGTCCGGATCACACATCAAATCCATCAGGAAATTATCCATCCGGCGCAGAAACGTTCCCCATTCAAAGAGGTTGCACCCGCAAACCACGAGCAATGCCTTATCAGTATTTTTGCGAAGTTCGAGGGTGTTGGAGCGCAATTTCTCCCAAAAATCATCGTCGCCGGCATGGTCCCATGGACTGTGCGCATCGCGGGCCCACATGATCCGCCCCATCTCCGCATCCAAGTCATCATAGTTGTCCGGATATCCATCCAGATAAGGGAAATAGGTCTGGTCAAAAAAAGTGGCTCCCACAGGCATGCGCGACAACATGGTCTTCCCGTCATCATCGAACGTGGCATAAGAACCATCTGTTAGTTTTACGGGGTGAAACCATTTGGGATAAAACGCTTCATCGCCGTTGGCAAGCGTGGTTGGTTTCCAGTCGGAGGGTTTATCATTAAACGTGCGTCCGATATCCAGCACATCCACGCCAAAATGGTCAATGATGGAAAAATCGGGCTGGGCCAGTTGCTGTACCACATCATAAACTGCCACGGGCAAAGTGGATTTACCCAGGTGTTTGATCAGGTTGCTGTAGGCAATGGCTGAAATTCCCGAACTGGGGGTCGCCCCCAAATCGAGTGGTACCCTGTCGGGCGTTTCATGGGCAATGGCTGCCAGAACACGCTCGCGGGAGGTCATCTCTTTTCTGTTTTTCGCTGTGGTCATAATATCGCTGTTTTATTGGCCTGTTCAAAATTAAAGAAAGCAGAATGAATTTCATTGAACATTTCAGACATTTAATTGCACAATATCGCTTTTTTTTTAGAAGAAATGCCCACGGGAGGAGTTAATTACGAATGAAGAATTACGAATTACGAATGGCAGGTTTCGAAGGGCATAGGATGATTTTGTAGGCGAACAGGAATTTCACGCAAAGAAAAAAGAAAATCAATCAGCGGTACTTTGTGTTCCTTCGTGCATTCCTTCGGGCCTTTGTGGTTCAAAAATCACACCCCAAAAAAATCTTAGCTCAACCAAGAGTTTCACGCAAAGGCGCAAAGACGCTAAGAAAAGAAATTCAAAATACGCGTAGAATAAGAGAAAATCAATCAGCGGAACTTTGTGTTCCTTCGTGCATTCCTTTTGGCCTTTGTGGTTCAACAATGAATCCCCAAAAAACCCTTATCTCAACCAAGCGAAGCGAATCCTATACCACCCGCACCACCAACCACGACAACCATGACAACACCAACAACCACGACAACTCCTCCTCCTCTCCGAGCGAAACGATTTAAAAGACAAATCCAATAAGAAACACCAAACATCAAACAACGAACAACAAACAATCTCCCCGAGCGAAGCGATACTAACAAACACCAAACAACGAACAACGAACAACGAACAATCTCCCCGAGCGAAGCGATACTAACTACACCTGCACACCAGCAACAAGTAACCAGCAACAAGTAACCAGAAACAAGCAACCAGAAACCAGCAACCAGAAACAAGCAACAAGTGACTACAACGACAACCTCCCCCTCCTCTTCACCATCCGGTAGTTTCGGTACTCAAAAGGCCGGATGCCGGTCATTTTTTCAAAATAGTAAAGCAGGCGGTAACGGAGGCTCATTTTTTTTGTTCCCGGTTTAAGCCGTGCCTTCCAGTTAAACCTGGCGATGCGCTCTTGCATGACAGCAGGATGGCTCCCCTGGAAACGAACAAGCGCATCGTAATTATCACCATAATTAAATACCTGATCTTCAATCTTTTCCTGAACATCCTCCTCCGAAATTCCCTCATAAAACTGCCTTACCGAATTGATTTTCGCCTGCATGAATTTGGGGGAGCGCACCCATCCGTAATGGAAAATTTCCGCATCAACCGGAACAACCCGGAGTTTTCTGTCCTGCTTACGAAACCCCTGGGCATCGCGGTAAGAATAGATGGATTTATCATTCCGGATGACCCGGATTTCCCGCCGGTACCACTTCCGGGAATCTCCCACATAATCATAGGTCCCGAAAAAGTGCCTGAACCGGAAGAGTAGGCCCTCCACATCCTCTCGTTCCAGGTTCTCCTGCATAGCCTGCCTGACAACGGGGAGGAATTGCTCATGCATGACTTCATCCCCCTGGATATAGAAACACCAGTCATAATCCTGAGGTACGGCCCTGAATGCTTTGTTGGTCTCAGCGGCATAAACCACACCCCCTTTCCGCAGGGAGGAATCCCAAACGGTATCCACCACGGTAATTTTAGGGGAAGGGATTTTTTCAATGATTTGACGGGTTTTGTCCTCAGAATCACCCACAGCAACCACAAACCGGTCGCACAACGGCAACACTGACGTAATGGCTTCCACAACAGGAAAGTCAAACTTTTCGGCATTCCGGATAAATGTAAAACCACAAACCTTCATTTCTTTTCTTCTTTTTTCGGGATACCCCAGGCGATAAAAAATTCCACAGCCCCGATCAAAATCAGGGAATATCCCAGGAGTTCGGTCCCTTCCTCCACTGCAGCTTTGGCCAGGCGATAATTTTCTTCGCTGTAAAGAAGCAACCAAAATTTGGAACGCCCGAACAACCGGCTAAACACATAAGTGACCAAAATTCCCGAAAAAAGCCAGGCCGATGCAGGCTGTTCAAAAAAAATCCGTGTTGCCGGGTTTAGTTTTTTAAAATCGCGCACGACCAGCCATCCTGCAAAAGCCATAACACCCAATGCCGGATACACCCAGCCGGAAATAAGAAAATTGAATTCCCGGATAAAAGAAATCAGAAAAAACAGCGCAACCAGATTGGCAACAGGCTGAACTCGTTTGTATTTATTCCCCAGAAAAAAGAATAAAATTATCAAGAGGAATAAAATGATTTCCTGCAGGATTTCCGTGAAGCTGATTTCCCCGAAAAATCCCTCCTCCATGGGATATAAGGCATCAAACCGTATCACTTCAGCCATTAACAGCACCAACAGGGAATAGCCAATGACCCTGAAGGCAATAAACAGCGGTGAATAGATGCGCATACTTTCCTTTTTTATGGCGAAAATACATTTTTTAGCCTGTACTATTCATAAATTTTTAAAAATATGAATCTTAGTCGCTATCGGAGACAGGAAAATTTCATGAATTATTCGGGTTAGACAAAAAAAACCGGAAAACAGCTTTATTTTCCGGCTTTTTCTCAAACAATATCTTTGTTATCCTGCTGGTTTCAAGGCAACACTCACATAATTTTCGAAATCGAAATACTTTTGAAAAGCTTTCTTCAGGGATTCCTGCGTCATCTCCTCGACGATGGTGTCGTATGTCCCGAAAGTTGAAAAATCGCCATCTTTCAGGTAATACGTATTGCTCAGGAGGCTCAGCCAGAAACTGTTCTCACGCAGCGATATTTCACGTTCGCGCAACAATTTCTCTTTGGCTTTTTCCAGTTCTCCGGAGCTTGGACCATTTTGGGCGAAATCATTAATTTCAGCAAAAACGGCCTCTTTCAATTCATCCACCTTTTCGGGGTCAGTACCATAATAGATGGAAACGGAATATTCCTCTTCGGGGAATTTGGAAGAAGAGGGACGGGCTCCGATGGAATAAACACTGCTTTTATCTTCGCGGATCACTTCAAGCAGGCGGGTGGTTAAAATCCGTCCCACAGCTTCCAGCTCAAGGGCATTCTTCGAAGAATAATCAAAATCGCCGTGAAAGACAATGTATTGAAGGCTTTTATCTTCCTGTCCTTTCTCAATGACTTTCTCCACAACTCCCGGAGGGGGATTAATGCCCAGGTTCTTCCAGCTCTCTTTGTCATCGAGAAAAGGAATTCCCCCGATATACTTTTCAATAAGGGGTTTTACTTCCTGTGGATCAATGTTCCCCACAAAGAAAAATGTAAAATCACTGGCATTCCGGAAGCGCTCTTTTCCGATTTGCTTCATTCTTTCAAAATCGGCTTCTTTAAGCAAATCGACCGACATGGGCCGTGATCGCTCATGATAATTGGAAAGGATGGCGGTAAGCGAATCCTGAAAAACAGCTTCGGGAGAAGCAGCCCTGTTTTGCAGAATCCCCTTCATTCGGCTCATATAGGCCTGGAAACTGGTTTCATCGAACCGGGGCCGTGTAAAATAGAGGTAAACCATCTGCAGCATGGTTTCCATATCCTTCACCGAAGAATCTCCCCGGAAACCTTCCCTGAGGTTTGAGACATAGGGAGACACGCTGAAAACCTTATCGGCCATCATTTTGTCGAGCGTAATCTTATCGAAACCGGCGATACCGCTCATAGACATAATGGTTGGGGTAAACTGCACTGAAATGTCGTCTGAAGCACCATAGAGTGAGTTTCCTCCGGGGCTCCAGGCATTGAAAAGAACCTCATCATCCTTAAAGTCGGTTGTTTTGATGACCACCCTGGCACCGTTCCGGAGGGTCCATTCAACGGCGTCCACTTTTTCGAGTTTCTTTTCATTCATCACCGGACTTCCTCCGGGCTCTTCAGAAAGCAGCGGCACATCGGAAGAAGCGTCATCATAGGGCTCGATTTCGGCCTCTTCAACCTCTTTGAGAAGAGCAAAAACAGCCTGTTCATCTGGCACCTCTGCACCTTCAATCTCGGGAGCCGTAACCACTACCACACGGTTTTGTTCCGTTACCCATTTCCCGGCCAGTTCATTCACCTCATCGAGCGTGATGCCCGGCAAAAAAGATTTGTAATATTCAAATTCATTTTCGATCCCCGGAATGGGCTCTTCCGTCATCAGAAAATTGCGCTTGTATTCATTGGCATAACTGATCGATTTTTGCTTGTCCCTTTCGTTGTATGCCTTTTCAATGAAATTAAGAAGTGCTTTCTTTTGCCTTTCAAGTTCGGTTTCGGCAAATCCGAACTTTCTAACACGCTCGTTTTCAATAAGTACTGCTTTTAAACCCTCTTCAATCTTTCCATTCTGGCAAACCGCCACCGATTGATACACACTTCGCGGGCCAAACAGTTCGGTAAACGAAGACTGCCCCATAATAAACGGCGGTTCAGCCTCCTGTGTCTTCTCCGACAGCCGGCTGTTAATCATGGAATTATAAAGACTATGCAAAATCGAACGGCGGTAGCCTTCAAGGGTCTTCACCTTTTCCATGGGGTGCTTGTAAAAGACAAATGCAACGGGATATTGAGCCTCTTCATCGGTGGTTATGGAAACAAGAGTCTCTTCGTGATCGGGAATATCGAAATATTTTTTCTCTCTGGGATTTTCGACAGCCGGAATACGGGAAAATTTCTCCTTCACTTTTTGAACCATGGCTTCCTGATCGAAATCCCCTACTACAATAACTGCCTGCAAATCCGGACGGTACCAGTCATCGCGGAACCGGCGCAAGGCATCAGGAGATCCATTTTCAATAATATCGATTTTTCCAATGGGAAGCCGGTTGGCATATTTCGACTCATGTAAAAAAACGGGTAGCCATTCCTGCTGCATCCTGAAATTCGCATCACGCCCACCCCGCCATTCCTCCCGGATGACTCCGCGCTCTTTTTCGATCTCCTCATCGGTGTCATTGACCTGACTGGCCCAGTCATAGAGCACCTGCAGGCCCTGATCAAGGTAAAGTGCTGAATCGAGTGGCACTTTCAACATATAGACTGTTTCGTCGAAACTGGTATAGGCATTAATCTCAGGCCCGAACTCCATTCCAATGGATTCAAAATAGTTGATCAACTCATTCTTCGGGAAATTTTCAGTCCCGTTAAACGCCATATGCTCAGCAAAATGGGCCAGCCCCTGCTGGTCTTCGTCTTCATCCACCGAACCGGCTTTAACAATAAGCATTAGCTCTGCCCTGTTTTTAGGGGTATCATTGGACCTTACGTAGTAGGTCATTCCGTTTTCCAAAACACCTTTTGAAACTTTAGGATCAACAGGAAGGGGCGCATTCATATCCATTCCCTCCTGTGCATTCAGGAAAAACGCCAGGAAAAGAAAAAAAACAGTAATTAAATTTTTCATCTCATTAAAATTGTTAATTTTTAAAGGTATTCGATGAAACTCCCGGTGAATTTTCATTCTTTTGGTTTGTGAATTTGAAGAATGAAAATGCATGTTCGTTTCATTATGCTATTCATTAATTTTTTGAATTGTTTTTATGAGTCTTCATTTTATCGTTTTCATTACAACAAATAATTAAATAAAGGGTTGAACAGCATGGGCGAAAGCATCCTGCTCATTGGAAGGAGCAACCCTGAATGGTGTTTTAAGTTCATCAGGGGCATTTTGGGTAAGATAGGAATGTGCAGTAAAATGAAGTAAATCAAGGTCGTTATAATCGTTTCCAATTCCGAAAGTTTGGGAAGGAGAAATGCCCAGCAAATTGCAAACCTCATGAACACCATGCCCTTTGGAAACCTGATGATGGAAAATTTCAACCCAGATATATCCTTTTGTTACCGGGGAAGATGACCGGATAACCCTGATTTCGTCGCATTGCGATTCGATTTCTTTTTTGAGCCGGGCAAAAGCCTTTTCGTCTTCGGGGATAATCAGCAGGAACTGACAAAGCTCTCCCTTTAGGCTACCGCCGTCAGGCAGTAATGTAGCAAGCGAATCGTGAAAAGACAAATACCGCTCAAACTCCACACACTCCTGATTACCTCTGTAGTACCACAGCCGGTGATTGCCGGGAGCCGGAGCAAACACGGAAAAATTGTACTGCTTCTCAAAAAAATGGAAAAATAACCGTGATGAGGAATGGGGTGCAATATTCCGGCTGACAAGATGCTTCCTATTCTTCCAGTCGTATACCCCTGCTCCCGAAGAATAAACGATATAATCGAAAGGCACTTCTGAGGGAATCACCTCTGTCACTTTTCGGAGATTCCGTCCCGTGGCCACCACCCGGGTAATCTTTTTCTCTCCCAGCCGGTGCAGCGCTTCCAGATTCTTCTCACTTATGGTTTTGTCATTTCTTAAAAAGGTACCGTCAAGATCGGTTGCTACCAGTTGAATATTTTCCATGTTCATCCGTACAAAAGTAATATTTTTCTCTTTTTTGTTGCATTCCTTTTTTCTGCAGCTACCCGGTTTTCCAATCCCGGTCAAAAAAAATTTAAATTCGGAGAAAAAAATTACATAAACCATGCCTTTTTCTTTCGTTTCTTTCTGTTCAACCGCTTTCCCGCCCCTTTCACCGATTTTTTTTAAAGTTACCGATCGGGCTGGTTACATTTGTGTAATATTTTATCTTTGTCCCTAATTTTGAAACGGACAAACAATTACGTATGAAACGAGCATGTAAAATATATTCACCCAAGAGAATGATTAAATTACATGCGAGTTCCATACGATACCACTAAAAACAAACAATTTTAATCGTATGAAATTAGCACTTATAGGATATGGCAAAATGGGAAAGGAAATTGAAAAAATTGCCCGTTCCCGCGGCCATGAAATGAATCTCATTATTGACATTGACAATCAGGAAGATCTGACCGTTGAAAACCTCCGGGGTTGCGATGCAGCCATTGAATTTACCGTTCCCGGTTCGGCTGTTGACAACTATTTTACCTGTTTTGAAGCCGGCGTGCCGGTTGTAAGCGGAACCACAGGGTGGTTGGACCGCAAGGACGAAGTGCATCAAAAATGCAGGGAAACCAACGGGACTTTCTTTTACGGCAGTAATTTTTCAGTGGGGGTTAATCTGTTCTTTGAGTTGAACCGGAAGTTGGCCGGACTGATGGCCACCAGGCCCGAATACAAACCCGAAATGACGGAGGTCCACCACACCCAAAAGCTGGATGCCCCCAGCGGAACAGCCATAAGCCTGGCAGAAGATTTGATAAAAGAGCTGCCAGGTTTTACGGGATGGGCCGACAAAGAAAAAGCCTCTGCGAAAGAACTTCCCATCAAATCGGAACGCGAAGGCCAGGTACCGGGCATCCATACCATCAAATACGATTCGGATATCGATTACATTGAAATTACCCACAGCGCCAAAAGTCGCAAAGGCTTTGCTCTGGGAGCTGTTCTGGCAGCCGAATACTGCCTTGAACACCAGGGAATCCTGACCATGAAAGACATGTTAAAAATTTAAATACGGATCATGATTAAAGAAATACTCTCCAACAAATGGTTTAAATTCATCACTGTTGGCGCCTTATACACCCTCTGGGTTATCTGGCTGGGAAACTTTTGGTGGCTGATTGGGCTGGCTGTTATTTTCGACATTTACATTACCGAAAAAGTTCACTGGGCTTTCTGGAAGAAAAAAAATCCCCCTGGGGGCAGGCAAACCAAAGTAGTTGAATGGATTGATGCCATTATTTTTGCCGTGATTGCCGCTACCTTTATCCGGATGTTTTTCATTGAAGCTTACACCATTCCAACATCTTCAATGGAAAAGTCATTGCTGGTGGGAGATTACCTCTTTGTGAGCAAAGTGGCCTACGGCCCCAAAACACCCAATACGCCGCTCTCTTTCCCTTTTGTGCACAATACCCTTCCGCTTTCGCGAACCAAAAAGTCATATGTGGAATGGATTAAACGACCTTACAAGCGGCTCAAAGGATTTGGAGAAGTTAAAAACAATGATGTTGTGGTTTTTCATTTTCCCGAAGGCGATACGGTGGCCCTGCACCTGCAAAACCAAAGCTATTATCAGCTTGTGAGAACCTATGGCAGGGAAAGGGTCTGGAACGACCCCCGGAGTTTTGGAGATATCGTTGCCCGCCCCGTTGACAAACGAGAAAATTACATTAAACGGTGCATTGGAACGCCAGGTGATGAGATCCAAATGACCCGTGGCAATGTCACCGTTAACGGGAAACCCCAAAAAGATTTTAAAGGCATCCAGTATAATTATGTCGTCAGAACCAACGGAACATCCATCAACCCCAGGGCACTCGACCGGCTGCACATTGCCGAAGATGACCGGAATATTTTTTCAAGCGAGCAATATGTTTTCCCTTTAACCGATGAAAATGTGGAGAAACTCAAAAATTTCTCCAATGTTCTTTCTGTGGAAAAAATTGTGGAAGAACAGGGAGACTGGGATCCCAATACCTTCCCCAACGATGAAAATTATCCCTGGAATGTGGATAATTTCGGTCCGCTTACGATACCGGCCAAAGGAGAAACAATTCAGCTCACCATCGACAACCTTCCCCTTTACCGGCGCATCATCGATGTTTACGAAGGCAACGATCTGACAGTGGAAAACAACTCCATCCTCATTAACGGAGAGAAAGCCGAAAGCTATACTTTTCAAATGGATTATTACTGGATGATGGGCGACAACCGGCACAATTCAGCCGATTCGAGGTTCTGGGGCTTTGTGCCCGAAGACCATGTGGTGGGGAAAGCCAGCTTTATCTGGCTGTCGCTTGACAAAGACCGGTCATTGCCTCAGAAAATCCGTCTCAGGAGAATGTTCCGGACAATACATTGAATAAATTCATCCAATTTTTGAAAAGGGATAGCGATTAATCGCTATCCTTTTTTTAACTTCGGTAAAAAATTAATGAGATGCATGCTTTTATAATCGTCATTCTAATTCTGGCAATCCTGTTGGTGATTTTCACCCTTCAAAACTCATTTGAAATTACCATCACTGCCTTTTTCTGGAAAATCCCTGATGCGCCTTTGGTTTTGGTTTTGCTGGTTTGCGTTCTTCTTGGATACATCATTGCGGCGGTCTATTTTTACCCGCGGCTTTGGCAGTTAAAAAAAGAACGCCGCCATCTGTCCAAGTCCAATGAAAAATTGCAAAAGGAAGTGGTTAAAGAGAAAAACAGCCGCCTTCAGCAGGAAAACAACCCCGAAGGTATTGAATTGGACGTGGATGACACCGAAGAAGAGAACCCGGAAACCGGTTTTTTCAGGGAGTAATGAGAGATCAGAACCAACAGGCTATCCTGCTGAGCACTGCTTATTTTCCTCCCGTTCAATTCTTTTCCAAATGGCTGTTGTTTGATAAAATTTACATTGAGCAACACGAAAATTTTATCAAACAAACCTACCGGAACCGGTTTGAGGTATTGGGAGCCAATGGCGTCATATCCCTGATTGTTCCGGTAGTTAAAGGAAGGGGAAAAAAAATCCCGGTAAAAGACCTGCTGATTTCTTACGACACGTCGTGGCAACGAAATCACTGGCGAACGATCTTTTCGGCCTACAACTCCTCTCCGTTTTTTGAATTTTATCAGGATGATATTCACCCCTTTTTTGAAAAAAAATGGAAGTACCTTTTCGATTTCAATCTCGCCATCATAGAATCCCTGCTGGAATTACTGGAATTGGAAAGCCAGCCGCTCACCACTGCAGGGTTTGAAGAGGTGCCTGCAGGCACACTCAATTTTCGGCAGGCATTGACACCAAAAAAACATAAAGCCCCCGTCGATTGGCAGTTCCATCCGCGGCCATACACTCAGGTATTTTCCGGAAAATTCGGGTTTATTCCCAATCTGAGCATTCTGGACTTGTTATTTAACGAAGGTCCCAATAGCGCCATGGTGCTGAAAAATTCGTGCAGGAGGGAAAAAGCAAATTAACGGATGGTTTCAGATTCAAAAAAATCCCTGATAATTTGTTCGTGGTCGAAAGCCAGGGGTGGAAGGTTCTTTATGGAAAACCATTCTGCCTGTGCAGCATCATCCCCTCCTTTTACTTCCGCTTTGAAAGGCAACGAGGTGGAAAAAACCACAGAGATGGTCCTGTGCCGGGGATCGCGATCAATGGCATCATAGGTTTTAAACTGTTTCATTTTTTCTACATCCAGGCCCGTTTCTTCCTGCAATTCGCGTTTGCAGGCTGTTTCCAAACGTTCATCCATTTGCAAAAATCCGCCAGGCAGCGCCCATTTTCCCTTAAAAGGTTCCTGGCCGCGACGAATCAGCAATACAGAAAATGAATTCCCCTCTTTAACAAAAACCAGGGCATCGGTGGTTACCGCCGGCCGGGGGTAGCGGTAAGTAAATAACTGAGTAGATTGTTTCATCTTTCTGGTTATAGCGTTTGGGTCAAATTAACATTTTTGTGGAATAAAAACAAGGGATAATGTCCCCAAAAAAGGAAAAAGGGCATTACTTCTTTCGTCCGGTTTTCCAATACCTAACCACCAAAAACAGCATAAAAACAAGAATAAGGATGTAGATCAACAATTCAATCTGTTTCATTGGCATGGAGTATTTTCTTCATTACACGCATTTTATGGGTATAACGTTTCAAATCTACGTTAAAAATCCCAAACTGATCAACATTATCCACCCTCACTTTCCCCGAAGCATGAATAATTTTATTCCGTTTCCATAAGATGCCTACATGCACAATATTGCCCTCTTCATCATCAAAAAACGCCAAATCGCCGGGTTTGGCCTCATCAACAAAACTCAATGCCCGGCCCTGTTGAACCTGCAGACTGGCATCCCGCGGGATTTTCACCCCTACCATCTTATAAATCACCTGGACAAAACCGCTGCAATCGACTCCGAAAGGAGAACGCCCGCCCCAAAGGTAGGGAGCATTAAAATATTTCAGGGCCTGCCGAATAATCACTTCCCGCGGATTCCTGATTTTTCCATAAAAAACCTCACCTGGCGACTGAAAAGTATCCTTATGAATGGTAAATTGTTTGAGGTTACGCCTCCAAACAGGCAGCGTGCTGCCAGCCACCACCATCAAATTTTGTTCCTGGGTTGACGGGATAAGACTGATGATATCGCCTGAAACAGCAAAGGGCCGTTTTTCCAGTTTTTTGAGGGTGCGGGGAGTCAAATGGGTTATCATTTTGCTGTCAATCCATCCCTCATAGCCATCGTAATCCATTACCACATTGCTCCACCCTACCATCTCGTCATTGATTTGAAAATGCTCTCCAAACAACACCTGGGTTACCATTTCACTCTTTTCGGAGGGTTCTTTTCGCACCGGAATAATACTTAAACTGGAAATGCCGTGGTTCATTCAATTAATTTCTTAATTTTATTTTGAAAAACTATCTTGCGCATAATTTTGAATGAACACAAAACTATGAAAAAAAATCAGTTGAAATTCAACCAAAAAGAATTGTTATTTGTAAGTTTTTAACAAAGATCATTGATAAACAA
Source organism: uncultured Tangfeifania sp. (assembly GCA_964436325.1). Classification (GTDB taxonomy): domain Bacteria; phylum Bacteroidota; class Bacteroidia; order Bacteroidales; family Prolixibacteraceae; genus Tangfeifania. Next base: position 4,354 of record CAYTDH010000031.1, on the reverse strand, counting down.
AACAGATGGATATTAATCTCAAAAAACTCAAAGGATATACACGCATTTTCTATTGGATTTTAGTTTTTGTAATGACGTCGGCATTGCTTTTCCTGATATTGCCCGGCGAACCAAAATTCAAATATGAATATCAGAAAGGGTTCCCATGGAATCATGAAAACCTGGTTGCACCGTTCGATTTTGGCATTTTAAAAACCGCCGAAGAACTGGAAGAAGAAAGGGAAGAGCAGCTCCTTAGAGTTATTCCCTATTTTACCTTCGACACCACGGTGGTCAGTGAACAGATGGAACAATTCCGGTCCGACTGGCAAACGCTTGCTGATTCAACAGGGAACGGGAACCCGGAGATAAAAAAGGTGTTGCTAAATACCCTTCAAAACATCTACCATGCAGGTATTTTGCCCCGCTCGGCGGAAAGTTATGACCTTCTCTCGGAGAAAGAGTTTATCAAAAAACGCACGGGGAATTTAGTTAACCAAATCCCCATCAATAAAATCTATTCAGAAAAATCGGCTTACAATACCATTGTGGATACCCTGCGGCAATTCACCGAAGAATACCCCGAAGCAACCGAAAACCTTTCCCTTCTTGAACCCGAAAGTTACATCACCGCCAACCTGAAATACGATAGCGAAACTACCCGCAAGGAGATGCAGGAAGTGAGTAAAGAAATTTCCAAAATCCGCGGCATGATCCAGACCGGAGAACGGATTATCCTCGAAGGGGAAATTGTTACCGATGAAAAATTCCAGACTCTCGAATCCCTTAAATCGAGTTATGCAGAGGAACGTGGACAAGCCATTAACCAATACATGGTTCCCATTGGAAAAGCTTTCCTGATTGTGGTTTTCATGGTTCTCTTATTCACTTTTCTTTACATCTACCGGCTCGATATTTTACATCAATTCAGCAAACTCTCCTTCCTGTTGCTTTTTCTGGTTACCATTGTATTTGTCAGTATCCTCATCAACTCATTCCCCACCCTTCATATCTACCTGGTTCCTTTTGCCATTTTCCCCATTATTGTCCGCACTTTTTTCGATTCGCGGACGGCCATTTTCACCCTTTTTATTGCCACCATTCTCACCGGATTCTATGCACCCAACAATTATGAATTTGTCCTTATCCAGGTAACCGCGGGCGTAGTCGCTGTTTTCAGCCTTAACCGGATGCACAGGAGAGTACACCTCATTATGGCTGCCATTTGGGTATTTCTCACCTACCTTGTTGTTTTTACCGCCCTGGAGGTCATCTACGAAGGAACCCTGCAGGCCTACAATTACCAAATGATAAAATGGTTTGGCCTGAGCAGTATTCTCATCCTGCTGGTATATCCGCTTGTATTTATTTTTGAAAAAATCTTCGGATTTGTGTCAGATGTCACACTTATTGAGCTTTCAGATACCAACCAGCCGCTATTGAGAAAACTGGCCGAAGAGGCACCTGGCACCTTCCAGCATTCGTTGCAGATAGCGAACCTGGGAGAGGAAATCATCCTCAAAATCGGAGGCAATCCCTTTTTAATCAGAGCCGGAGCACTGTACCACGATATTGGCAAAATTGCCTCCCCCGGTTTTTTTATCGAAAACCAGGCCATAGGCATCAATCCCCACGATAAACTGGACCACCTGAAAAGTGCGGGGATCATCATTGAACATGTGAAAAACGGCGTAAAAATGGCCAAAAGGTATAAATTGCCTGAATCACTCATTGAATTCATTGCCACCCACCACGGAACCACCAAAGCCCAGTATTTCTTCCTCAAACACCAGGAGGAAAATCCCGGAAAGAAAATCAGGGAATCTTCATTCATCTATCCTGGTCCGCTTCCCCGAACCAAAGAGGCCTCGGTTGTTATGCTTGTGGATGGGATTGAAGCTGCTTCGAGAAGCCTGAAAGAAAAAAACAAAGAGAAGCTCGAGGAACTCATCAACAAAATGGTCGACCAAAAAATCAAAGACAACCAACTGGAAGAATCGGCACTCACCTTTAAGGATATTAAAATCATAAAAGAGACGTTACTGAATAAACTTATGAATATTTATCATGTTAGAATAGAATATCCGAAAGAAAAAACAACAAACGGAGCATAAATTTTTTATTATTGTACAGATAAAACAACTAAAGAAGAGTAATAAAATGAGGAAAATGAAACAATGGGGATTCCTGTTAATTTGGGCGGCCGCGCTCCTCACAGGATGCCAGGAAGATCCCATCCCTGACCCGGGAAATGGTGACAACGGCGATAACGGTGACAACGGAAAGGAAGAAGTCTCTGAACTGACCCAAAAAATAAATGAATTCATTCAGCTTACCATGACCGATGTCTACTATTGGTACCAACAAGTTCCCGAGATCGATGTGAAATCTGAACCCGATCCTGAAAAATATTTTGAACAACTGGTGTATGAAGAAGACATCTGGTCATACATTACCGATGATGTGGAGGCGTTAAAAGGGAGTTTCGAAGGACGGGAGACATCCTTTGGATACTCGCTGACGTTTGGTTTGTTTTCGGATTCGGATGATGTTTTCGGCCTTGTGGAGTTTGTCTACCCCAACACACCTGCCGCTGAAGCGGGTTTAAAGCGGGGCGACCTGATCCACGAAATGAACGGCGCTTCGATTTCCCAAAGCAATTACCGCGATCTGCTCAATGCCGAAAGCCTGTCGATCTCTTTTGGGCAGTATTCCGAACAACGGGGCATCTTCAACACCGTAACAAAAGACCTGGTAGCCCGCGAGTTAACATTAAATCCGGTGCTGACCACCAATATTGTGGAACACGAAGGACATAAGATTGGATACCTGTTTTATGCCCAATATATTGGCGGGTTTAACCACAGCCTCGATACGGCTTTCCAATACTTCATGGAAGAGCAAATCACCGACCTGGTCATCGATTTACGATACAATCCGGGAGGCGGAACCGATGCTGCCCGGCATTTGTGCAGTTCCATTGCCCCGGTGGATATAGTCAATGACCTCGAAACCCTGGTGAAATTCGAATGGAATGACATATACCAGCAAATTTGGGAGGATGCCAATAACCAGGACCAGTTGCGGATCACCTTTACAGACACAACAGCCGTTCAAATGGGACTCAACAGAGTCCATGTTCTCACCGGCGAGGGTACAGCGTCGGCTTCCGAACTGACCATTACCGGGCTGAAACCCTACATGACCGTAACCACAGTCGGAGATACCACCTTCGGGAAATATACTGCATCCATTACTGTTGAACCTTACATGTATTACAATAACGAATCGTATTACAACGATTTTGACAACTGGGGAATACAGCCCATTGTTATTCAGTATGCCAATTCCATGGGAGTGACAGATTTTAAAGACGGATTTGCCCCCACTATTCCGGTCAGGGATAACATCCTGGCAGGAATACCTCTGGGGCAAAAGGAGGACCCTCTGTTTGCTGCGGCCATTGAAGACATCTCCGGGGTACCGGTGGTGGCCATGAAAAAAGCCGCCAGGGAGGTCCCCTTCAGAACCTTCGACCGCGGTTTTTCCAAATTTGATGTCAATAAGCGCCAACTGCTTTTCGACCGGATGAACAAGGCTCATCTGAAAAAAGAATAAACCTGAGACCAGAACTATTCACCACAACCTATGATGAATGCAATAATTCAATATTACCCCGGGAGTACCCCTTGGTTTGCAACGAGGGGGTAAAGGTCTTTTCGGGTTTGTAGACGTTGTCAGGACCTGCGGACACTGACAAGTCTCCTTCGGTTCAGCTTTTTTTTCTGCAAGGTCGTTTGACCCTCTCATTGGAAGAAAAAAACGGCAAACTGCACTCTTTGTATAACCTTTGTGCTTTCATTTGATCACTTTGTGGTTAAAATAAAGGAATTCAGCATGTGGCTAAAGCCGGTTTCTCAGGTTTTCAGCTCCGTTGGATAAATCCAACGGCAATAATCACCCCAAATCAACTCCATTTCCCGCCTGCGCAATTACATCGGAGCTCTATTCCCGTCTGCTTTAGCTGACGGCTCCGAAATCCCCCGGGCTCCGGCTTTAGCCACATTTCTATCTTACCAATGACAGTTTTGAGACATATTCATCCGATGACTGCGAGTCATCGGATGAATGCAGGCGCGGCAGTGCTTGTCTACAGGCAATAATTGGGCCCTCGGATGGGTGAATACCTTAGGGTGCGGAGCTCCCAAAGGGTTTGTCCAGATTTATTCTTTTTAATCCAATCGGGTAGAGGCCGCGGGGTAAAAGAGTTTTGCTTACCCTGGCTGGCGGTTAAAGATTCCCATAATCTCCCCTTTCTTTTTTTTATTCCTTCCTTATGGAACCGAGGCCTTCAATATCTTCGGTAACCCGGGGA
>CAYTDH010000030.1:0-20361 GCA_964436325.1 uncultured Tangfeifania sp. | reverse complement strand
TTTCGAGGCAATCGGCTACAAAAGCGGGAGCCACTACGAGAATTCGCTTCTTCCCTTCCTTTAGCTTTTCCAAAAGAATTTCATCGGTAAAGGGAGACATCCAATTCCGCGAGAGCCGCGATTGAAAAGCCACCGTATAATCATCCTTTTGGAGCCCCAAAGCTTTCACCAAAAGACGGGTTGTGCCAAAACAAGTGGCCCGGTAACAATATTTTCCGTGGTCTGGCATGGAAATATCGCAGGTACAATCTTTCACTTTAATGCCAGGATGAACCTTTTCCAACTGCCGGTTAGGAAGACCATGATAGGAAAACACAATATGATCGTACTTCGAAGGGTCGTATTTCCTGATTTGTTCCACAAAGGCATCAATAAACCGGGGATGGTTATAAAACTGGTCCACTACCTTCATCTCCAAATCCATTCCCTGCTTTTCCAGTTCCTTTTCCACGGCTTTCACCGCGGTTTCGGTGGTGGACATAGCATGTTGCGGAAACAATGGGAAAACAACCAGTTTTTCAAAATGCTGCTTTTTTATCTCTTCCAGGGCCTTCCTGTACCCCGGATTCCCGTAGCGCATCCCAACAAAAAACCGGTAGTCATCGCCGAGCCGATCTTCAAGTTTTCGCTTTACCTCCCACGAATAATGAATAAGCGGAGACCCGTTTTCAGTCCACACCCGTTTATAGAGCCCGGTGGAGTTTTTCACCCGGAATGGAATAATGATGAAATTGACCAAAAACTTCCGGAGCAGCCAGGGAAGGTCAATCACCCGTTTGTCGTTCAAAAAATCGGTGAGGTACCTCCACACCTGTGGAATGGCAGGCTTATCAGGACTGCCCACATTCATAAGCAATACAGCAGTTTTTTTATTATTCATTTTCTTCTTGAATGATTTTTCCGGCGATTCGCTTTCCTTGCTTAATCCGGTCGGCAATGCCAATGCCATCGCGAATATTTCCCGCAAGGATAAGGCCGGGGTTTTCCTGTTCGAGCATTTCAATCGTTTTCATCTTTGTTTCCGATTCCAACCCATACTGGGGAATGGCATACCGGTAACGGAATATTTTTAGCAAAGTGGGATCAAAAGAGGGAAGATGAAACATTTCAATAAGCTCCTCCTGAACAATTTGCTGAATTTCTTCATCTGTCATTTTCACCATCTCCGGTTTACGGACACCTCCCAGAAAAACAGACAACAGCGCTCCGTTTTCGGGGGCTTTGTTTTTGAAAAAGGACGACAAAAAAAGGACTCCGAGTATTCTCCGGTTTTCAACAGAGGGCACAAGCCCACCGAAAGCGGGCAGCGGTATTCCGTTCCAATCGTTGAATCCCAGGGCAACCTGAACCACCTGCGAATACTCCATTTGTTCTATGCGCTGAAGTTCTTGAGCGTCGACAAAAGGGAACAAATCACGGAGGGAATGCCCTCCGCTGGCGGAAACAACATGGGTGAAAACTTCTTCTTCCCCGCTTACAGTAAAATGGTCGTCTTCTTTTTCAATCACAATTCCTTCGCAATTCAACCGGATATTTTCAGAACCAACATGTTTCACCAGGGCATCAATGAGGCTGCTTAGCCCTCCTTTCACCGAGAATATGCTTTTGGTGGCTTTCTTTTCACGTTCACTTTTAGGCTCACGCGCCTTCTTAATCGCCCCCCCGATAAAACTGCCATAATCCTGCTCAAGGTCATACAGTTTGGAAAAAGCGTAACGGGTTACCAGTTTGGAAGGATTGCCTGAGTATATCCCCAGGATAAAAGGATCGATGGCATAGTCAAGAAAACTTTTCCCCATTCGCCGCAAAACCAGCTCGGCCAGCGTTTCATTGGGGTTTTTCCCTCTCGGGCGAAACGGTTCGGCCAGCAACCGCAATTTATCCGGAAACGAAAAAAGCGGAGTGGTAATACCGGAAACAAGTCCCGAAGGCATGGCATGCCATCGTCCGCCTTTCCATATCCATCGGGCTTTGGCTGCCTCATCAGCTACTTCAAGCGTACAGTCATCCCCCAGGTCTTCCAGGAGTTCTGCTGCTTCAGGCCGCGAGAGCACTCCCGAATTGGGTCCCGATTCATAAGTAAACCCCTTTTCATGATGGGTTTGAATGACACCACCGGGACGGTCCATTTTTTCAAAAACGGTAAACGGGATACCCGCTCTCTTCAAATAAAAAGCAAGGGTTAACCCTGTCAGTCCGGCACCGATGACGGCTACATTGGTTTTCTCTGATTCTTCCATAATTACAATGCTTTTGAGAATCGTTTGGTTTGGCTTTTGAGATTGGGATCAAAAAAGGAAGCAATATTACGAATAAAAAACCGCCCCGGTCCCGTGACTTTGAAAATTCCCCCGGGTTCTGTTTCCAGCAATCCATCGGCTAAGAATCCATCCAGCTGTTCCTGGTTCAGATGAAGCGTGCTTTCAATCTCCGTTTTCGGAAGGTTAAAAAAACCTGCCGTTTCTTCGAGAGAGACGTACTCATTGCACATGATTTCGGTAATCACATGACGCACGATTTTCTCCTTCTGATTCAACCGGTAGCCTTTTTCAATATTGAACTGCCCCTTATTGATCTGGTCCACATAGGTGGTAGTGTTTTTACCGTTCTGAGAGTAAACATTTTCCAACTGACTGATACCGGTGGCTCCGAAAGCATAAACCTGTCCCGTGGTCTCGCGGGTACAATACCCCTGGAAATTCCGGTGCAGGGTCCTGTTTTTCAGTGCAATGCTCAGGTCATTGTCCTCTTTGGCAAAATGATCGAGGCCGATAGGGGTATACCCATTGCCGGTTAAAATTTTATACCCCGATTCAAACATTTTCAATTTTTCTTCAGCTTGAGGCAATCCTCTGAATTCTAGAATTTTCTGGGCCTTTTTTATCCATGGAACATGGGCATAGGAAAAAGTAACCAGCCGGTCCGGCGCAATTTTCAGCGCCCGTTCAATGGTTTCTGAGAAACTCTTTACATCCTGATAAGGCAGACCGTATACAAAATCGAGGTTAACGCCTGTATTGTCATAGCTTCTTATCCACTCCACAATCTCTTCCACAGGCACAGAGGGCGCATCCCGGTTAATATTTTCAAGTACTTCGGCTTTGAAATCCTGGATGCCCAGGCTGTAACGGTTAAATCCTGCTGCCATCAGTTCACTGAGGTAGGCTTCATCGAGCAATGCGGGATGGCATTCAATGGCAATTTCCGGCTGCGCAATATAATCAAAATGAGAATGGATAACCTCCATAATTTCACGAACCATCTCCACAGGCAAAGCGTTGGGCGTTCCCCCGCCCCAATGAATCTGCGAAACCTTTCGTGTAGGGTCGAGCATCCTTCTGACCATCAAAATCTCCTTTTTGACCGCTTCAATATAGGTGCGCATTTTATCCTTATCACGCGTGAAGTGCGTATTGCAACCGCAAAAATGGCACATTTTGGTGCAGAAGGGAATATGGACATAAAGGGAGATATTCCCGGGCCACCCCTCATTGGATTCTTCAATGGCCTGAATATAATCCTTCTCCTCAAATTCCTTATGGAAAAAATTTGCAGGCGGATAACTTGTATAGCGGGGTACGGGAATATTGTATTTTTGAATAAGCTCTTCTGAAATCTTCATAGCATTTTATTCATTTTTTTTCGTGCTCACAGCACGTTCTAAATAAAAATCTTTCCTGAAAATAAATGGAATTAAAGCCAGCACTAACAATGCCATACCTATTTCAACAGCAAACAGGCCCTGGTAGTTTAGTGCATCGGCGACTTTTCCGCTCGTAACGGCAATAATGATGCTGCTCAGGTGGGTAATCACAATCTGAATGGTAAAATCGGTCCCTTCCTTTCCCGGCCGCACAATCTTCATGCCCAGGGTGTAAATAAAAACGGATGACATGGAATAAGCCCCCCAGAGGAGGGCAATGCCCACGAAAATCATCACCGGTGGATGGCTTGTAAAGGTTAACCCGAAAAAGTAAGTGGCAGCCAACAGGTTGAGAACGGGAAACAACCAAATGGATTTCAGAACACCTCTTTTTCGAATGTACATCCCCGCCGGGATGGCCATCAAAGCCCCAAAAGCGGTCCCAAATATTCCAGAGATAATGGCATAATCCCGGATTTCATACCCCAAATCAATAAAATAGGGTTTGATCATGGTAAGAATCCCGATAATACTCGAATAAAATAAAAATAACAACAGAATATGCCCTCCTATCTTTTTCTGCCTGAAAAAATAGATAAACTCCACAGGCGAAACATTCTTCCGCGATTTCTTCAGAACTTTGTTGGTGTGATTCCTGAAAAGCGAGACCGGGATTAGGGCAATCAGTACAAAAATAGCCAGAAAAAACAATAAGTGCATCCAGCCGAGGGTGTCATACCAGTGATCATAGAGAATGAGCATAATACCACTTCCTACCATGGTGCCGATAAAACTGCCGGCCGATTGCATGCTATTGCCCATACTCCTTTCTTTTTGCTTTAAAATGAGGATGGCAAAAGCATCGGTGGCAATATCCTGGGTAGCTGAGGCAATCAGTGCAATGATAATCAACACCAGAATGGTATTGAAATCGGTCTGAAGTTCGAGAAACCCGATACTGAAAATAACCCCGGCATAGAATATTTCGGAGACCAGTATCCATCGACGGTAATGGCGGGAAGAATGACTGGTATTGTCGACAAAAGGAGCCCATAAAAACTTGATGATCCACGGCAGTTTTATCAACTGAAAATAACCGATGGATGATAATGAGTAATTTTCTTCCCGCATAATGAGGGGAATGATGGTTGAAAAAAAACTCATCGGTATCGACTGCGCCAGGTAAAGGCCTAAAAGCGTATAATATTTGTTGAATTCCTTGGCTTTCACTTACACGGGTTTAAAAGGATAATTTCAGGTTCACTCCCATCGTCGCTGGCCGGCCGATTTGGGCATATGAATTTCCAAGAGCCTGAAAATAAAATGAATTGTAGTCGGCATTGAGGATATTTTTTCCCCAAAAAGAGAAGGCCACATTTTCTTTAACAAAACCGATACGGGGATTGACCATTCCGTAATAATCCTGCCAGGCCACGTTGGACTCATGCCAGTAATGTTTCCCAAAACCATTGTAAGTCAAATAAAATCTGATCTCATCGAGCCAGTTGTTGGTCATCTTCCACAAATAATTGCCTCCTATGTTAAATGAAAAACGGGGCACATAAGGTAAATAATTCCCACTGTAGTCCTCTTCCTCATTCTTAACATACTCCTTAAAACGGGCATCGTTATAGCCAAAAGTAAGCCAGGTCTCGAGATTTCGGGCCGGCAGGGTCTTCAACTCCAGTTCAATGCCTTTACTCTCCGATTTTCCGGCATTGGTAAGCATGGAACCTGTGCCGCTGGGCACAGTCTGGTATATTTGCTGGTTGGTCCAGTCGATGTAAAAGAAAGCCAGATTCGCATAAACACGCTGCTGAAGCCATTTTGCTTTCACTCCAACCTCATAATTCCATGAATGCTCGGGCTCAAATGAACGGTCCTCTTCCCGCTCAAACGTGGAATTAAATCCTCCGGAATTGTAACCCTTGGCCACCGTGGCATAGGGTGCCAAATAGGTATTGATGCTATACTTTAAGGCAAGCTTGGGAAGCAACTCAAAAAAATCCATTTTGCTTTCAACATCCTCGGCATTGTTTTTATCCCCATTAATGTACTTATCATGCAAATAATCAAGCGTTGCTTTTTCGTAATCGGCCCTCAGTCCGGCAGTAACCGAAAAACCACCCTGGGATAATGTGGACTGGTGGAAAAAAGCAATCCCCGAATTGGAATTATCGTAATTCTTTTCGTAACGATACGAAGAAAAGGGCAAATTATAAGTTTGCAGGGCATCATCTCCATACTCCACCCCCACGGTTTTGTCGAGCAACTGTTTAAATCCAAATGCGCCAAACAACCATTCATACAACCCTTGGCCTTCAGATTGAATATTCACTTCCTGGGCCATCATCTGCAACTGCTGATCCTGAGTGACAAAAAAGAACGATTGCGGGGTAAAATCCTGGTCAATTTCCTGAAAATCATCGAGGGTCTGCAGGCTGGTAACTGCTCTTATTGTATAAGCAGGCGCAGACCATGTCAAATTCAACCCGCCCGATAGCATTTTCCGGTTATAAATACTTTCGCGGTTGTAATTAATAGGGCCGGCTTCCATCTGATCGTCGTTGAATAACGCATACGGATACCCTCCCTGGCGGCTGTCTTCATATTGCACATTGCCCAGGGCACTGAATTTTTCCGAAGAAGAAAACATCATCTTCAATCTTCCTGAGTAGCTGTTGATTTTGTCTACCTGGCTTTGGGTGTTCACATTTTCGTAAAACCCATCATTGTGGCGCTGGTTCAGACTGGCAAGCACTGAAAAATCCTTCCCGAGCGGTTGAATATGGGTAACATTGGAACGGATTTGGTTGAAGTTGCCATAATCAACCGAAAGCTTGGTTTGCTGATCCTGCCCGGGCTTGTTGGTGATAACATTGATGAGTCCGCCCATGGCATTCCGTCCGTAAAGAGTACCTTGCGGACCACGCAAAACCTCAATGCGCTCCACATCATAAAAATCAAAATTAAACGCTCCCTTTTCAAAATAGGGAATCTCGTCAACATATAACCCTACCGAAGGGGTATTAATGCGGTTCCCTACTCCCCGGATATAGACCGGGGACGTCAGCTTTGACCCGTAATCGGGCATAAAAAAATTGGGAACGACCGACGAAATGTCGGTGAGGGTCTCTACCTTATTGTTTTCTATCAGGCGCTCAGGAACCATCGTTGCCGCAGCCGGAATCTCAAATATATTCCGGTTGAATTTAGGCGACTTGATGACGATTTCACCAAGCTTATAGTTTTTGATGCTGTCTTGTTCGGCCTCCTGGGCATTCAATGCCATCAGGAGTAGAAACATAATGGCCATTGTGGCTGCTAATCTCTTCATGCTATTGTTTTAAAAAACCAGGAAAGAAACGTATGCTTTTTGCATTTTGTTTTTGCAAAAAGCATGAAACGGGGTAAACCCCAAAAAGAAATCAGCTCATTGGCGGGGGACGTGAAAAACGCTTCAAACAGTGATCCCCCTGCCCCGGAGGTTTGAAATGTACCAAAAAGAAGGTTAATCTTTCATTGGTAAAATGACCAAAATCAATTGCCGCCGGCTCCTGGCCATAAACGGCTTTTGTCTGAAAATTGATCGCTGCTGTAGAAATGCTTTTTGAAGCAGGAATTTCCGTCCGGATAACTTTTCCCTCAGGAAGCAGCTCGCCCGGCGTAGCCCGTGGCAATCCAACCGTCAAAAAAAAGACATAGAAAAACACAAAAGCAATATAGGGAAGGTGTGTAGAAAATATTCCGACTGTAAACATGCTGTCTGTGTTACTTCAAATTTTAGAACGTACAAAAATAGAATAACCTTTTGTTTAAAAAAAGGTTACACCTGATTTTTTTGAATTCAGGAAAGAGAAATTCAAAAAAATCAGAAGCGAAATATGTAAACAACCACTTAGATATGACTGTTTCATTGTTTGAAACCTGCTATCCATTTTAATTGTATTATTTTTGACCAAAAAGTTGAGTATGTTACCAAAGATTTCCATCATAACAGAGCTGAAAAAAGATATCTCCACGGCATTCATCGTGGATCATTTAAAGCAACAAACTACCGGTAATTTTTCCGCGGAAGAGCAAAAGCACATCGTTAAAAAGCTGGAAAAAGATACGGAATACGCCATGGTAATTGCCCCCCATTTGTTTTTCTGGTATAAGGCAAAACCAGCCAGTATCTACGAGCAACATGAAAATGCCCGGAAAGCAGGGGCCTCTTTCTTCGAGGTCCTGAAAAAAGAAAAAATTCCTGCCTTTCAGATAAGCTCTTATTCCGGCGAGAAACTAACCGGTTCATTTTTAGAAGGATTCCTTTTAGCAGCCTATTCTTTTTCGAAATACAAAAAGAAAAAAGAGGACTTTATGCCCCGGGAAATATACGTTGCTGACCCCCGTTTTTCAGCCGGGCAAGCCGCCGAATTAACTGCCCTTACCGAAGCCGTTTATCATACCCGCGATTTGGTCAATGAACCCCTTTCCTATCTCACCGCCACTCAGTTATCGGAGGAAATCAAAGAGATGGGAAAAGAAGCCGGCTTTACGGTTGAAGTGTTCAACAGGAAAAAAATTGAAGCACTGCGCATGGGGGGCCTGCTCGCAGTCAATAAAGGAAGCATCGATCCCCCCACCTTTTCGGTTTTGGAATGGAAACCTGCGAACGCAAAAAACCAGAAACCCCTTATTCTGGTTGGAAAAGGAATCGTTTTCGACACCGGCGGGCTAAGCCTCAAACCAACGGCCAAATCCATGGATTACATGAAGTGTGACATGGGAGGAGGAGCAGTTGTTGCCGCTACCCTTTATGCCATTGCCAAAAACCAATGTCCCCTCCATGTGATTGGACTGGTACCGGCCACCGACAACCGCCCCGACGGAAATGCCTATGCCCCGGGCGATGTCATTACCATGTATGATGGCACTACCGTGGAAATAAAAAATACCGATGCCGAAGGCCGGCTGCTGCTTGCCGATGCCCTGAGTTATGCCAAAAAATTCAATCCCCTTCTGGTCATCGATGTGGCAACCCTCACCGGTTCAGCTCCGCTCATCGGAGCAACCCACGGATTGATTGCCATGGGCAACACCCCCGAAAACATGCACCAATTAATGGCTGCGGGAGAAGCAACCTACGAGCGGGTGATAGAAGTTCCACTGTGGGAAGAGTTTGCAAAACCCCTCAAATCGGATATTGCCGATTTAAATAACCTGGGCGCCCGCGAAGGACAAACCTCCATCGCCGGAAAATTTCTCGAACACTTTACCGCTTATCCCTGGATGCATCTCGACATCGCCGGTGTGGCTTTCTATCATGAAAAAAATGCCTACCGTCCTGCCGGGGGAACCGGTTTCGGAACCCGGCTGCTTTATCACTTTTTGAAAAAATTCAATTAAAAACGTAACTTTGCCGGCCGGTTCAATAGACTTATTTATAATTCGATAGAAAAAACACGATGACAGATACAATAAAAGTTGGAATATCACACGGCGATATCAATGGAATCAGCTATGAGGTCATAATGAAAACCTTGCTCGATCCCCGCATTATGGAAATGTGCACCCCCATTATCTATGGTTCTCCCAAGGTGGCAGCCTACCACCGAAAAGCACTAAATATCAACAATCTGAGTTTAAACCATGTACGCACTCCCAAAGAGGCGGGGCCAAAAAGAGCGCATGTACTCAATTGCATCGACGACAATGTACGTGTAGAACTGGGAAAATCAACCCCTATTGCGGGAGAAGCCTCTTTTATGGCCCTCGACCGGGCAGCTTCAGACCTGGAAAAAGGATTAATCGATGTGCTGGTTACCGCCCCCATTAATAAAGACAATATTCAAAGCGAACACTTCAATTTCCCCGGGCATACTGAGTTCCTGGCCCAGAAATTCAATTCCGAAGATTACCTGATGCTTATGGTAAGCGAAACCATGAAAGTGGGGCTTGTAACAACACATCTGCCCCTCTCCCAGGTAGCCCAAAACATTACAAAAGAAGCCATCTTATCCAAAATACGGATTATTGCCCGGTCGATGCAACAAGATTTTGCCATTACCAAACCCCGCATTGCCGTCTTTGGTCTCAATCCCCATGCAGGCGATAACGGCCTTCTCGGTACCGAAGAAAATGAAGCCATCCTGCCGGCTATCATTCAGGCCAAAAAGGAAGGCATTATTGCACTTGGCCCCTATCCGGCCGACGGCTTCTTTGGTTCTGAAGACTACCGGAAATTCGATGCCATTCTGGCCATGTACCACGACCAGGGTCTTGTCCCCTTTAAACTAGCCTCCTTTGAACGAGGCGTGAATTATACTGCCGGCCTCCCCTTTATCCGCACCTCGCCAGCCCATGGTACCGCCTACTCACTGGCAGGAGAAAATGTAGCTTCACCCGACTCCTTCCGTGAAGCACTCTATCTGGCCATCGATATTCATAAAAACAGACAAATACACAAGGACATTTCCAAAAATCCCCTCAAAAAATACGATATTACATCGAATCAGGAAGATGAAGGGGTGGACATCGAGGCTGAAGACGATCAAAACTATTAAATCCATTGCTCATGTTTGAATCTATCCGGGGATCCATTGCTGACCTGAATCCGGCAAGCATTGTTATAGAAGCCGGAGGCATAGGTTATTTCATCAATATTTCACTGAATACATACAGTAAGCTTAACGGCCGTAAAGAAGCCCGTTTGCTGGTCCATCAGATCGTCCGTGAAGATGCCCATATCCTCTACGGGTTTTCCGAAAAAAGAGAACGGGAACTTTTTCGCGATCTCATTTCCGTGAACGGCGTTGGCGCCAGCACTGCCATCGTTATGCTTTCGTCGCTGAACCCCGACGAAATGGTGGCTGCCGTTACCTCCGAGAATGCAGAAGCCCTGAAGGCCATCAAGGGAATCGGCGCCAAAACAGCCCAGCGCATCATTATCGATTTAAAGGATAAATTCAGTAAGATGCCCGATGCAGGCCAAATTTTAATTTCATCAGACAATACATCCCGGAATGAATCGTTATCTGCTTTAGTCATGCTGGGATTTGCAAAAAAAGATGTGGATAAGGTAGTATCCAAAATTTTAAGGGAAGAACCCGATGCCACCGTAGAAAGTGTGATTAAAAAAGCGTTAAAAAGGTTATAAAAAAAGAATGGAACCGGGCCAAATCTTTAGAAAAATATACCATCTGTCACTGGTTGCCCTCTTGCTTGCAATGGTGATGCACACCCCTAAAGCCAGGGCCGGGCTGAGTGGGGAACTGCTCTTTCAGCCACGCGACACGGTAGAAATGGATACCACCGGTAACCTGCCTTTCCCCTTTGAAGACCAACCCGCCTTCGGCTATCCCTCACAAGACTCCACCAAACTTTTTCTGGATAAGCCCGGAAACATCAATTTCGAAATTGAATACGACCCGGAAACCGGTCAGTACATTTTTTATGAAAAAGTGGGGAACCTGAATTACCGTCTTCCCCAAACCATGTCACTCGATGATTACATGGACTATGATTTTGAAAAATCCATCAAAGATTACTGGCGTCAACGCAGCAACATTCAGCAACAGGAGGGCCGCGACGGCTTGCTTCCCCGCCTGACCATCGGTGGAGAAGCTTTTAACCGCGTTTTTGGCGGAAACACCATCAACATACAACCCCAGGGATATGTGGAAGTAAGCTTTGGCTACCAAATGAATGCCACCGAAAACCCGGCAATCCCTGAACGGTTACGAAAAGTCCCCACATTCGACTTTGATGAAAAAATCCAGATGAACGTGATGGGCCAAATCGGTACCAAAATGAACATGCGGGTGAACTACAACACCGAGGCTACCTTCGATTACGAAAACAAAATGAACCTGGAATATACCGGGGAAGAAGATGAAATCCTGAAACGGATTGAAGCAGGAAATGTATCCCTGCCCCTGAACGGAACACTAATTACCGGTGCTTCCAATCTTTTTGGTGTAAAAGCAGAAATGCAATTCGGTAAACTTTCCCTTACCACCCTTTTTTCACAACACAAGGGGGAGTCGCAAACGGTGGAAACCGAAGGAGGAGCACAAATAACCAACTTCGAGATTTCGGCAGCAGATTACGATGCAAACCGCCACTTCTTCCTTTCCCATTTTTTCAGGGAAAACTACAACAAATGGCTCGAAAATACTGCTGTTCCTCTTTCTCAAGTTACCATCAACAAAGTTGAAGTTTGGGTTACCAATAAATCCAACGATTTTGAAGAAGCACGAAATATTCTGGCTTTTCAGGACCTGGGTGAACATAACCCCCATATTTTCAATGAAATCCCGTCATTCCAGGAAACCACAGGGATGCCGTACCCCGAAAATATCTTTCCCCACAACGATGCCAACGGCCTCTACTATGAAATGGCCAATACCTACAGCGATATCCGCAGCACTGAAAACATCACACCGGTCATGGCGCAGTTCAGCCCTGGATTTGTAGGAGGACAGGATTTTGAAAAAATTGAACAGGCACGCAAACTTAAACCATCGGAATACACCATTAATGAAAGGCTGGGATACATTTCACTCAATTCTGCCCTCAATGCCGATGAAGTGCTGGCGGTAGCTTTCAATTATACCTCCAACGGGGAAGTCTTTCAGGTTGGGGAATTTTCAACTGACGGAATAGAAGCCCCCAAAACGCTCGTCCTGAAACTGCTCAAAGGAACCAACCTCTCTCCTGACCTGCCTACCTGGGACCTGATGATGAAAAACATCTACAACCTGGATGCCTATCAGCTCAATTCTGAAGATTTTATTCTTAATGTGGTCTATCAAAACGATTCCACCGGTACTTATATCAACTACCTCCCCGAGGGAAGACTCAACGGCCATATTCTGCTGGAGGTGATGAACCTCGATAAACTCAACAAACAAAAAGACCCATACAAAGATGGGATATTTGATTACATTGAAGGAATAACAGTCAATTCCAACACCGGGCGAATCATCTTCCCGGTAGTGGAACCTTTTGGCAGCCACCTGGCCGATTCCATTGGCGACCCTGCCCTGATTGAGAAATATACCTACCAGTCGCTGTACGATTCCACCCAGACCGTGGCGGAGCAGGATGCCGAACACAATAAATTCCGGCTGGTGGGAAGCTTCAAAGGCGAATCGGGGTCGGATATCATGCTGGGAGCCCTCAACCTGTCCCAGGGATCGGTTAAGGTCACGGCAGGAGGACGTGAACTCACTGAAAATGTAGACTACACAGTTGATTATACCCTTGGCCGTGTAAAAATAATTAATGAAGCCCTGCTTGAGGCTGGTACTCCTATTCAGGTGTCCACCGAAAGCGAGGATATGTTTACCATGCAACGAAAGAGCCTCATGGGCGCCTATGCCAATTACGCCTTCTCCGACAATTTTAACCTGGGGGCCACCGCCTTGTACATGCACGAACGACCACTCACCCAGAAAGTGGATTATGGCGAAGATCCAGTTTCCAACCTCATGGTAGGATTCGACAGCCGCTGGTCAACAGAAAGCATGCTGCTTACCAAAGCGGTGGATGCGCTTCCTTTTTACAGCACCAATACCCCATCATCCATCGACGTGGAAGCCGAAATTGCCCAATTGATCCCCGGCCACTCCAATGTCATTGAAAAAAGCGGGAATGCCTATATCGACGATTTTGAGGGAACCAAAACCACCATCAACCTGAAAACCAGGCAATCCTGGGTGCTGGCCAGTACACCGCAGTTTCAGAATAACCTCTTCCCGGAGGGCAACCTCTCCAATTCCCTGCAATACGGGTTCAACCGTGCCAAAATGGCCTGGTACATCATCGACCCCCTGTTTTTGAGAAACAATACCCTTACCCCCGATCACATCAAAAACAACAAGGACCTGCAGTCGAACCACCTCGTCCGCGAAGTGTTTGAAAAAGAAATTTTCCCGGCCAAGGAATCACCTGCCGGGCAACCGACCAACATCCCGGTCTTCGATGTTGCTTTTTATCCCAACGAAAGAGGACCGTACAATTACGATACACAACCTTCAGAATATTCTGCCGGAATCAATGAAGATGGAACCCTCAGAGCCCCTGAATCGCGCTGGGGAGGCATCATGCGTAAAATCGAAACCAGCGATTTTGAGACCTCCAATATTGAATACATTGAATTCTGGATGATGGACCCCTTTGTAAATGACACTTCAGGAACACAGGATGGTGGAGAACTCTATTTTAACCTGGGAGATATTTCTGAAGATATATTGAGGGACGGGCGCAAGTCGTTCGAAAACGGATTGCCCACCTCCGAATTGCTTACCAATGTAGACACCACCGTCTGGGGCCGCATTTCCACCGAACAATCGCTGGTCAACGCTTTCGACAATAATCCGGAATCGCGCCAGTACCAGGATATCGGACTTGACGGATTAGACAACGAAGACGAACAGCTTTTCTTCGATGAGTACCTCTCACAACTGAGTAACCTGGTGTATGACGATGTTTACCAGGAGATTCTTTCCGACCCTTCGGGCGACGATTTTCATTATTACCGGGGCTCGGATTACGACCAGCAACAGCTGGGGATTCTCGAACGGTATAAAAATTTTAACGGGCCCGACGGAAACTCACCAACCACAGAGAATTCTCCCGAATCCTATCCCACATCTGCCTCTTCCATTCCCGATATCGAAGACATTAATAATGACAATACCCTGAATGAATACGAACGGTACTACCAATACGAAGTGAACCTTCGCAAAGAGGCCATGAAGCTGGGACAAAACTACATCACCGACATTAAGGAGAGCCGTGTCCAGCTCAAAAACGGACAGATAGGCGAAGTGAAATGGTACCAGTTCAAAATACCGGTCCGCGAGCCCGACAAGGTTTTCGGAAATATCCGTGATTTTAAATCGATACGTTTCATGCGTATGTTTACCCGTGGCTTTAAGGAGCCTGTGGTGATGCGCTTTGCCACCCTCGACCTGGTGCGCTCCGACTGGCGAAGATATACCCGTCACATCGGGGAACCCGATGCTGCCTCTCCCAATGCCGAATTCAACGTATCGGCCGTGAATATCGAAGAAAACGGCAGCCGTGAACCTGTTAACTACATCCTTCCTCCCGGCATCAGCAGAGTGATTGACCCGGCAAACCCACAACTCAGGCAACTGAATGAACAATCCATGGTGCTTAAAGTTACGGACCTTGAGCAGGGAGATGCCCGTGCTGCCTATAAGTCGCTTTACATGGATTTCAGAAGGTACAAACGCCTGAAACTTGAAGTGCATGCGGAGGAAATCGAAGAATATCCGTTGAACAGTCAGGACCAGTTGCACTTTTTTATCCGGCTGGGGTCCGACTATAATTTCAATTACTACGAATACGAAGTTCCCTTAAAACTAACTCCACCCGGAAGATACAACGGTGAGATCGAAAGCGACCGTTACGCGGTGTGGCCCGATGAAAACCGCATCGATATTCCGCTGGAAATTCTTACCAATGCCAAACTCGAACGCAATGCCGAAATCAGAAAAGAAGGTTCTGCATTCCGGATGCAGGATGTTTATGAAACCGTCCACCGCGGATGGAACAAAAACCAAAACCGCGTCAAAATAAAAGGAAGCCCCAACCTGGGAAATGTGGAAGTCGTAATGATGGGTATCCGAAACAAAAAAGGACAAATAAATACAGGTCCCAAAGCCATTGAGGTGTGGGTCAACGAAATGCGACTTACCGATTTCGACCAAAGCGGCGGATGGGCAGCCAATGCCCGTGTTACAACCCGCCTGGCCGATCTGGGAAGCGTTACCGTGGCTGGAAGAACCCGTTCCGCAGGATTCGGGAGTATCAGCCAAAATGTCAACAGCCGGCAACTCGAAGATTTGACCGAAATTGATATCGCCGCCTCCCTCGATCTGGGACGATTCTTCCCCGAAAAAGCAGGAATCAGGCTTCCCATGTACTACGGTTATTCGCGCAGCACCCGCAATCCAAAATACAATCCCCTGGAACCCGATATCGAACTGGACGAGTCGCTCGACAGGGCGGAAAACAGCAATGTGAGGGATTCCATTAAGATGATTTCACAAGACCTGGTTACCCGGAAAAGCATCAATTTCACCAATGTGAAAGTGGAGCCCCAACGTGAACAAAACAAAGTCCGCCTCTGGGACCCTGAAAATTTTGCCGTCTCCTATTCTTACAACGAAATATTCAGGCGAAATATCGATACCGAATACAACCTCAACAAAAATTACCGGGGTATGTTCTCCTACAACTACAGCAGCAGGCCAAAGCTGGTTCAGCCCTTCAATAAAATCGGATTATTACAAAAAGGCCCGCTTAAACTGCTTGGCGATTTCAATTTCTACCCCCTCCCCACGCAAATCTCTTTCCGAACCGACTTATCACGGCGTTACCACGAAATCCAGGCCAGAAACGTTACCAACCCGGAATTTATCCTTCCGGCCACTTTTGAAAAAGATTTCCTGTGGAACCGTTTTTTCGATTTCAGGTATGACATTACCCGCTCGCTGAAACTTGATTTTTCCTCGCGCAGTACTTCCCGCATTGACGAGCCACGGGGAAGAATCAACAGAAACATGGATGATTACCAAATGAAAAAAGATTCCATTTTAACCAATTTATGGAACCTGGGCAGGCCTACGCTTTACAACCATAATTTAAATGCTTCATACCGTTTACCCCTCAGCAGCATTAACTTTTTGAGCTTCATCTCTTCTACCGTAAGGTACCAGGGGACCTATGACTGGCAGGCAGGCCCCATTACTGCCGACACCATCCGGTTAGGGAACCGCATCCAGAACTCCCAAAACATTCAGCTAAACGGAAATGTTAATCTGCAAACCTTATACAACAAAGTCCCCTACTTCCAGGAACTCAATAATAAATTCCGGAGGACAGGCCGAGGCCAGGGCAGCCTCAACAGAAGATCGGGGGGATCAAGACAACGGCAACCCCAGCCGGCGCCACAACCGCAAAAAGAAGAAACCTATACCAGCAATGTAAAACTGACTGCTGAAACACCGGTAGAGGTCACCCATAACCTCAATACCAAAAAAGTAAAGGTTGTTGTTTCCGGCGTTGAAGGCACGTTGATTCGTGGAAGAACCGAGGTAGTGGATGCCAACACAATTGTATTTACCCCGCTGGAAGATGCCAGTCAGGCCCAACTAACCGTATCAGGGAAACCCGGCGATCAGTCATTCCTCAAGGATGTGCTGGACCTGACCACCCGTATGCTCATTGGAGTACGATCCATCCGGGTAAACTACAGTACCAATGGCGGAACCGTTCTTCCAGGCTATTTGCCTGAACCCGAACTGTTTGGTGCAGGCACCTATTCTCCTGAGCAACGGTTTAACAGCAACATCCCCAACTCCAGCTTCGCTCCCGGAACGCCGTTCCTTTTGGGGTGGCAGGATTATGACTTTGCCCGCAGGGCAGCTTCCAATGGCTGGGTAACCACCGACTCAACGCTGAACATGCCCTACCTTTTCACCAAAAATGAGCAAATCAGGCTAAGTGCCCTGGTGGAACCTCTTCCCGACCTGCGCATCGACGTTACCGCCAACCGGTCCTTTTCCAAAAACATCAGTGAATTTTACAACTACGATCCGGTTTCCGGCAGGTTTAACGCCAACAGTTTCAGTGAAAGCGGCAACTTCAGCATGTCTACACTCACTTGGGGAACAGCGTTTTTTGCCATGGGAAAGGGAGAAGTACACCAATCACAGGCATTTGAGAAATTTAAAGAGAACAGAATCGTCATCGCCCGGCGACTGGCTTCCCAGCGGAACCCCGACAACGGATTTGGCTACGACCCCAATGCTGTGGACCCTGAAACAGGATTCCCCGATGGTTATGGCCCCAATTCAGTCCAGGTTATGGTCCCGGCATTCCTGGCTGCCTACCAAAACAGAGACCCCCGCACTATGGCACTGGGACTTTTTCCGTCCATTAAATTCATCCGGCCCAACTGGCGCATCCGTTACGAAGGAATGGCCTCACAGATACCCGGACTGAACCGGATAGTCCGATCGCTGAACTTTACCCATGCCTACCGCTCCAGCTATAACGTGGGCTCATTCATCACCAACCTGAATTATGAAGAAATGGGCGACGGATTCAGCTACGTTAGAAATAATGCAAACAACTTTATTGCTCCCTACGATTTCAACTCGGTGAGCATTATGGAAACATTCAGCCCGCTGATTAATGTGGATGTAATGTGGCACGGCGATCTGACAACCCGTGGAGAGATCAAACGCACCCGGAACCTGACCCTCTCCTTTGCCAACAATCAACTCACCGAAATCCTCAGCAATGAATATACCGTTGGAATTGGTTACAGGTTTACCCAAATGGACCTCATCATTAAAACCAAAAACTCGCAGCAAGCCTACTCCAATGACCTGAACCTGAGAGCCGACCTCTCCTACCGGAAAAACAAAACCGTACTCCGTAAAATCGTGGAAGGTGACGATCAGATAACCGCCGGACAGAGTGCTTTTACCATAAAAACAACAGCCGACTATATGCTAAGTGACCGCTTTCAGTTGCGCGTATTCTTCGATAAAGTGATGAACAACCCGTTTACCTCCCTTTCATTTCCCACTGCAAACACAAATGTGGGTGTAAGTTTCCGGTTTACTTTGGCGCAATAAAAACTTAATCCTAATTTTGCAGCTTACTCTCTTTAAAAAATCAAAATGGATTTAAGACTGCTGAATCTGGATACCCCGCTGGAGCTTATCAACCAATCGGTACAAAAAAGCCTGATCGGAAATCTGGGCATTGAGATCACCCAAATCGACAAAGGAGTTGTTCAAGGTGCGCTCCGTTTATCGGAACAAAACAGGCGCCCCGACGGAATTCTGCATGGCGGGGCCAATCTGGCCATGGCCGAAACCCTGGCAGGATTAGGAAGTATGCTCATCACCAACCTTAAGGAGCAGGATGTGCTGGGCACGCATGTTTCGGGGAACCACACCGGTGTGCTGGCCAACGGAAAAGCGCTTGCTATTGCCAAAATAATCCATCAGGGAAACAAGACCCATGTCTGGAATGTTGATATAACAAACGAAGAAGGCCGGCTTATTTCAACCGTGCGGGTGACAAATATGATTGTGAAGCGAAATGAATGAAACAAAAAAAATAGCATCATTTTTAGATAAACTCATTGCCCGAAATTGTCCTTTTGCCATTTGGTCAATGCCCGGGAATCAAACACCGGAAATGATCATCCCGGAAAAAGAGGGCCCCTACTATCCGGATTGGTTCAGTAAACTCAATGGCGAAGAGGGATTTGTGTTTGCCCCTTATGAAATTAGCTCCAGCGCCCCTTTGATTTTGCTCAAACCCGGGATTTACAAAAAAGGGATTTCTGCCATTCTTGAAATGGAGCATGAGTCCTTTCCCCACGAACCAAAGGGTTCTCCCAGGCTTGAAAGACCTTTTATTATCTCCAGGGACAGCTATTTGCAGGACATTGAAAGAACCATCCGGGAAATTAAAGAAACCAAACTGGCCAAAGTCATCGTTTCGCGGCTGATTCCCTTCCGCCGTGGACAGGAAAGCATTGGAGAACTATACATGCAATTACTGCATCAGACCCCCAACGCTTTTGTATACCTGGTTAACCTCCCTGCTGCCCGCGAGGACCTTCCCACAGCAGGATTATGGATGGGCGCCACCCCCGAAGTACTTCTGAAATCGGAAGGCAAAAAACTGGAGACCTGGTCGCTGGCAGGAACGCAATCGCGCCGGCAGGATAACGATTATAGCTGGCATACCAAAGAAATTGAAGAACAAGCCTTTGTATCACGATACCTGCTCGATGTGTTTTACCGCTTCCATATCTATCCATACACCACCCACGGCCCCGAAACCCTGGAAAGCGGCAAAGTCGCCCACCTGAGCACCCGTTTTCGCTTTGCCGCCAAAAAACTGGATTGCAATCTGGGCGATTTCATCGCTGAAATGCATCCTACTCCCGCCATCTGCGGGTATCCCAAATCGAAAGCAGCCCGTTTTATTCCAAAAATCGAAAAGCATGACCGCCGCTATTATGCCGGCTATCTCGGTCCCTGGCGCCTAAACGGAGAAGTAGGTTTATTTGTCAATCTGCGGTGCATGGAAATCATGCCCCATGAATATATCCTCTATTCAGGGGGGGGGATCACCTCCCGCTCGGTCCCTGAAGATGAATGGGAGGAAACCAACAAAAAATCAACCACGCTGTTATCAGCCATCGAAGCGGTTCAAAACAGATGATTTCCACCAAAAAACATATCCGGCAACTGGCTGCCCTCCTTGCGGCCAAAGGAATAACCGACATTGTTATTTCGCCGGGGTCGCGCAGCGGCCCGTTGGTGCACACCCTGGCCACCAACACCCCGTTTAACTGCCGAAGCATTGTAGACGAACGCAGCGCCGCTTATTTTGCCATCGGTCTGTCGGAGTCGATTCAAAAACCGGTGGCACTGGTTTGCAGCTCCGGAACGTCAACGCTCAATTATGCCCCGGCTGTAGCCGAAGCTTTTTACCGGAATATTCCACTGGTAATCCTTACCGCCGACCGTCCCCCTTACTGGATCAATCAGCTGGAAAACCAAACCATCCGGCAGAACAATATCTACCGCGATTTCATCAAAAAAGAGATCACCCTGCCCCTGAATGAAACGGAAAACGATTTGTGGTTTGCAGGAAGAGAAATC
>CAYTDH010000029.1:0-20516 GCA_964436325.1 uncultured Tangfeifania sp. | reverse complement strand
TGCGATTTCATAAATATATTCATTATAAGCGATTTACAAAAATCTGTCATTGGCAATTAGAAAATGACACTAGCTGACTTTCACCGGATCCTGTACTTTGGTTTTCAGCAGCGCATAATCCAAAACATCCATAATGGTATTGACAAAATGGAACTTCAATCCCTTCAGGTATTCATCCTTGATCTCTTCCAGATTCTTCTTATTCTCTTCGGAGAGGATTATTTCCGTAATACCTGCCCGCCTGGCGGCTAAAATCTTCTCTTTGATTCCTCCTACGGGAAGCACCTTCCCACGGAGGGTAATCTCCCCGGTCATAGCGAGGTTCATTTTCACCTTACGCTGGGTAAATGCCGAAGCGAGGGAAGTCACCATAGTCACTCCAGCCGAGGGACCATCTTTGGGGATGGCACCCTCGGGAACATGAACATGCACATTCCAGTTGGCAAAGACTTCAGGTTTCAATTCAAGAAACTCTGCATGCGACTTGAGGTATTCGTGGGCAAGCATGGCAGACTCCTTCATAACATCTCCCAAATTTCCGGTTAGGGTGAGATTTCCTTTTCCCTTGCTCAAACTGGTTTCCACAAATAAAATCTCTCCGCCGACGGCTGTCCATGCCAAACCGGTAACCACTCCGGCAAATTCATTGCCCTGGTATTTCTCCTTGGTATATTCGCGTACTCCAAGGTATTCGCGGATATCGCCTTTGGTAAGCTTTTTCGTATAAGTCTCTTCAAAAGCAATCTTTTTCGCCACCCTGCGGATAACTTTGGCAATCTTTTTATCGAGCTCCCTGACTCCGGATTCACGGGTATATCCATCAATGATGAGTTCAATGATATTTTTGGGAAAGGAGATATCTTTCTTTTTCAGACCATGATTCGCCAATTGCTTGGGAATAAGGTGTCTTTTGGCAATTTCAATTTTCTCCTCTACCAGGTATCCGCTCACTTCAATCAGCTCAAGCCGGTCGCGCAAGGCAGGGGCAATGGTACTCAGAGTGTTGGCTGTGGCGATAAACATGACTTTGGAAAGGTCATAATCCATTTCCACATAATTATCATGAAATTCCGAATTTTGTTCAGGGTCAAGCACTTCAAGCAATGCCGATGCCGGATCTCCGTGAAAATGCTTGGATACTTTATCTATCTCATCCAGAATAAAAACAGGGTTAGAAGATTTGGCCTTTTTAATGTTTTGAATAATACGCCCGGGCATGGCTCCAATATAGGTTTTCCGGTGGCCCCTGATTTCAGACTCATCGCTTAATCCCCCAAGGCTCATGCGGACATATTGCCTGTCAAGCGATCGGGCAACCGATTTTCCCAGGGAAGTTTTACCGACCCCAGGAGGGCCATAAAGACACAATATCGGGGCCTTCATGTCGTTCTTGAGTTTCAGCACAGCCAGATGTTCCAAAATTCTTTCCTTAACTTTTTCAAGCCCGTAATGATCTTCATCGAGTACCTTCCGGGCGTTCTTCAGATCGAAATTATCTTCCGTAAATTCGTTCCAGGGGAGTTCAGACAGCGTCTGACAAAAGGTATACTGAACAGAATATTCACCGGCAGCAGGATTTAAACGGTGCAGTTTTTCCACCTCTTTTTCAAAAAAGCGGGCCACTTCTTTACTCCATTTCTTGTTTTTCCCTTTTTCTTTTAATTCATTTATTTCCTGTTCAACCGGATTTCCTCCCAGTTCATCCTGAATCGTTTTCATCTGCTGATTCAGCATAAACTCCCGTTGCTGCTGGTCCATATCGGTTTTTACTTTCTTCTGAATATCCTGCTTCAGCTCCAGCATTTGAACCTCTTTCACCAGATAACTAATAGCCTGAACTCCACGGTCTTTTATCCGGTTCATTTCCAGCAGCGTTTGTTTATTTTCAATCTTAAGATCGGTATTGGAACAGATAAAGTTGATAAGAAAGGTTGAATTTTCAATGTTCTTAACGGCAAAGGTGGCTTCAGGAGGCACATTCGCCGAAAACTGGGCAATTTTTATTGACAGGTCTTTCAATGATCCGACAATGGCATTGAATTCCGCATCATTCCTGGAGGAAATATCCTCTAAAGGCTCCACTGTTGCCTTGTAGTAGGGGTCGTCCTCAACAAACCCGGTGACCGAATACCTCCGCTTTCCCTGAATGATAACGGAGGTCGATCCATCTGGCATTTCAAGAATCTTCAAAACTTCGGCAACTGTACCAACAGAAAATAAATCATCTGCTGAAGGGTCGTCTACCGTATAATCTTTTTGAGCAAGAGTGCCCAGTAAACGACTCCCCTGGTAAACATCCTGAATTAATTTCAGCGATTTTTTCCGCCCCACTGTAATGGGCAGCACGACCCCGGGAAATAAAACAGTATTCCGCAGGGGTAGGATGGGAAGTACATCGGGGACGTCGGTATTTTTTAATTCTTTATCATCACCGTCGGAAATAATCGGAATATAATCGGATTCATCATCCATCATTCCACTCAAAAATATATCTTGAAATCCGGCATTTTTTACTTTTCCCATAATCTTCTTATTTGTGTCATTCTGTCGGTAAAATTTTTGTCCATAAGCCAACGAATGGTTTGGCAATAGTCGTGCCATACCCCGAAACGCAAAAAAACAGCCGGATGTTCACTTTTCATTGATATGAAACCGACATTTTAACATCCTGTGACTCTTTCTTCCCGGGGTTGCGATCATAAAAAAAGCCCCGGCTGAGCGGAGCTTTTTCTGTTTCGAATATCGGTTCTATTTTTTTCTTTTTTCCATGTGCTTGCCGTAACGGTTCATGAATTTATCCACACGCCCGGCGGTATCCACAAGCTTCACTTTGCCGGTGTAAAACGGATGCGAAGTGTTGGAAATCTCAATTTTAAACAAAGGATATTCTTCTCCTTCAATTTCAACCGTTTCTTTGGTCTCCACAGTAGACCGGGTGATAAAGGTATGGCCGTTAGACATATCTCTGAAAGCCACTGACCTGTACTCTTTTGGATGTATTCCTTTTTTCATCTCAATCGTTTTTTTATTTTTTCGAATGGTTCCATTTCAATATGAAATCCATCCTTTATTTTTCTTTTCCTTTTTTAGGGGCTGCAAATATATACAATCTCTTTCGGGGAAACAAAAAAACCAGACAAAGAATTCTACTTATTTCTGTTTTTCAGTTTCCCCGGTTATAATAGGTGCTCTGGTAAATGGTTTATTGCGGTCGAAAAGGTAACGCATGGTATAATGCGTTTTTACCTTTTCGCCTCCCACAGATTCATAAAGCGCAACAATTTTAGGATTAAAATCCCCGGCCCATGAAAGTTCCATCTCATTAAACCAGGGCTTTTTATACATTACCGGACGAAGGTGCCAGAAAATGGCTGCTTCAATACCCGAACGCTGGAATTTGGGAACAATTCCAATAAGCAGGCTGCGGGTCCGGGTCATGGTTTTATTCCATTTAAGCCACATGACTTTGGGGAGGTTCCAAAGGGTGATTCTACCCTTCAATTTAGCCAGAATCTGATTGAAATCGGGCACCATCACAAATACTGCAATGGGCTCATCCTCGTAATAGGCAAACCAGATAAATTCTTCTTCAATTAACAACCTGGAGTTGGAAAGAAAATCATTCAGATCATCCTTATCGATAGGCCGGTAATGTTCATGATAGCGCCAGGCATTATCATACACCCGTGCAAAATCATCGATAAACCGGCTTTTCTCTTTCCACGAAAAATGCTTAAAGCTGTACTGAGGTTTTTTGGCGACCCATTCAGCCACTTTCCAGAAACGATCGGGCAATTCAGGCAGAGTGGTATCCAAATGATAGCTAAACTGTTTAAAATAGACTTTAAACCCATAATTCTCAAATAACTTCAGGTAGTATGGAGGATTGTAGGGCATCCCAAACCCCTGAGGCATAAACCCCTCCACAAGCAACCCCCAGTTAATGTAATTTTCACCGAAATTTACGGGCCCATCCATGGCCTCCATTCCGGCTTTTTTTAGCCAGTCGCGGGCAGCATCAAAGAGAACCCCGGCTGCATCCTGGTTATCCTGGCACTCAAAAAAACCGCATCCACCTGTGGGTTGTTCAAATGCCATCGCTTTTTCACGGTTAAAAAAAGCACCAATTCTTCCGATGGGTTCTCCTTTCGAATCCATTAAAACCCACCGTATGGCATCCCCATGTTTAAAAGAGGGGTTCTTTCGGGGATCAAATAGTTCGTCCACCATCCCTTCAAGGGGACAGGCCCAATTGGGATCGTTCCGGTAAATGGCATGTGGAACTTTATGAAATAATTTTCGTGTTTTTTTATTGTTTACTTCAATTAATTGCATTCTTCTGGTTTAAAACAGACCCAATATAATGGATTTTTTACAAAGGTAAGTGATGGTTATTCAATTATCGGTGCCCGTTGAAATTCTTTTTCCCGATCGAACAAAAACCTCATGGTGGCGTGGGTCAACGTATGTTTCGCCCCAAAAGATTTAAAGAGCGCAATCATTTTGGGGTTGAAATCACCTATCCAACTCATCTCCATATCGTTGTACCACTCTTTTTCCAACATAACTTGTTTGAGCTGATGAAACAGCCCCGATTCAATGCCCATCCCCTGGTATTGAGGAACCACTCCAAGAACAATGACACGGCACTTTTGAATGGTGCGGATACTTTTGTAATAAAACAATTTCAGGAGGTTTAGGAACGTCAGCTTATCCGAATTTACTTTGCGCAAAACCTGATTCAGATCGGGAATCATCATATAAAAGGCAATGGGTTTATCGTCTTTATAGACAAACCAGATAAATTTTTCTTCCAAAAAAAACCGGGCCTGACCAATCATCTCCTTTAACTGGTCAAACCGGGCCGGATTGTAGTTCGTATGGCTTGCCCAGGCCTGCCGGTGAATTTCGATAAAATCGCGGATATACTTGTTTTGTTGTTTAAATTTGAAATATTCATACCGGTATCCGGGCTTATTGGCCACCCATGCAGCAATCTTCCAAAACCTGGGCGGCAAATCCGGATTGGTTATATCCAGCGAATAGCTATACTGTTTGTAAAAAATATTGAAACCATAGGATTCAAAAAACTCGCGGTAATAAGGCGGATGGTATTGCATTCCAAAAGTCTGGGGTTGAAATCCCTCGATAAGCAATCCCCAGTGAAAAAAATTTTCACCAAAGTTCACGGGACCATCCATGGCCTCGAGCCCGTTTTGGTGGAGCCATTTACGGGCAGTATCGAAAAGAAGATAAGCCACTTCCCATTCATTAATGCACTCAAAAAATCCTACCGCTCCCGTAGGCTGGTCATATTTTACCGAATAGCCTTCATCAAAAAAAGCAGCTATCCTTCCTACATAGCGACCATCCTTTTTTATCACCCACCTCCGGGCATCTCCCGTTTTAAAACGGGCATTCTTCCGGGGATCAAACTCATTTTCAATCATCGCCCTTAAAACCGGGGTGTAATTTGAATCTCCTTGATAAACAACCCCCGGCACCTGGTGAAAGGCATCTATGGTCTTTTTGTTTTCAACTTCAATCAATTCCATAATCTTCAGGCCAAATTCAAAATGATGCCGAAAATAGTACAATCCTGTAAAAAATAGAATTAATCATGTCATTTTTCCCGGCATTTCCCGGATGGTGCATCACCATTACCGGTAATCTCCCAGGTATTTCCGGAGCCCATGAGGTCATCCATACAGGTAAATTTCCTGTTCTTCCGGACCTGATTAATCTGCGCCTCCATTTCGGTATCATATACGTCACCGGGAACAGCGCGGATAACACCAAAAGTTACAGGAAAATCAGGGAGTGACATATTTATCAAAGACAGGTGCAAAGTGGGATCCGGCTCCAGGGCATCATGAACCAGAACGTCGTCCATCGTCACCCCATCTTTACCGATCCGGCCCACTTTTAACCGGCCTTTTTCCATGATGATGCCTTTTTCATTATCCGCACCAAAAACCATGGGTTTCCCATGTTCAAGAACAAGTTGCCGGTCGGCCCGGTGCTCGGGATCGGTAATTGCCTGGTGCACACCGTTGTTATAAATTACGCAATTCTGAAGCACTTCCACCATTGAAGTCCCCTTATGGCTGGCAGCTTGCTCGAAAACAGCCTGGCTCAGCTTCATATTCCCGTCAATCGTCCGGGCAAAAAATGACCCTCTTGCACCAATAACCAACTGCCCCGGAACAAATGGGTCTTCGATGGTCCCATAAGGTGATGTTTTAGTTTTAGTCCCCCTTTCAGATGTGGGGGAATATTGTCCTTTGGTCAGGCCATAAATCCGGTTATTGAAAAGAACAATATTCAAATCAATATTCCGCCGGATGGCATGAATAAAATGGTTACCCCCTATGGCCATAGCGTCGCCGTCGCCGGTAATCACCCAAACGTTCAGTTCCGGATTGGCCAGCTTAACCCCTGAAGCCACAGCAGCAGCCCGTCCATGAATGGTGTGAAACCCGAATGTATTCATGTAATAAGGGAACCTGGAAGAACAGCCTATCCCTGAAATAACAGCAAACTTTTCTTTCGCGATCCCCATTCCGGCCATCGTCCGCTGAATGGCATTCATAATGGCATAATCACCACATCCCGGACACCACCGGACTTCATTTTCACTCTTAAAATCTTTTACCGTATATTTTATTTCCGTCATGATTAATCCTCCAGTAATTGGTTTATCCCTTGTTTCAATTCAAAAACAGTAAAGGGCAACCCCTTGACCTTATTGATTTGATGATACTCAAAACCAGGGATTTTATCGCGAAGATAACTGGCAAACTGTCCCATATTCAGTTCACAAACAACAATTTTCTGAAATTTCTCAAATACTTCACGACTATTGGCCGGAAGCGGTTTTATGTAATTAAAATGCGCCAGGCTTACATTCTTTCCTTCTTCCCTCAATTCCCTGACCGTACTGATCAAATGACCGTAAGTACCACCCCATCCCACAACGAGGAGTTCGCCATCAGGGTCGCCACATACTTCCAGGTCGGGGACCATATCCACCACCCGTTGAACCTTCTCCTCACGAATCAAGGTATTTTGATGATGATCCTCCGGATCGTGGCTTACTGTACCTGCAATATTTTTTTCCAATCCGCCAATGCGGTGTTCAAAGTCTTTCATTCCGGGAAAAGCCCACTCCCTGGCAAGATTATGCTCGTCCCTTTTGTAAGCCTGAAATGAAGAAGCATCCTTTGCAATCCGGGGCTGAATGGAAGGAAGCTCGGCCATTTTGGGAATCTTCCAGGGCTCGCTGCCATTTCCCAGAAAGCCATCGGTAAGTAAAATAACCGGAACCATGCGTTCCAGCGCAATTTTCGCTGCCTTAAAGGCATAATAAAAACAATCTGATGGGGTGGAGGCCGCCAAAACCACAACAGGACTCTCCCCGTTTCTTCCATACAAAGCCTGCATCAGGTCCGATTGCTCGGTTTTGGTTGGAAGTCCGGTGGATGGCCCTCCTCGCTGAACATTTACAATCACCAGCGGAAGTTCCGCCATCACAGCCAGGCCAATGGCTTCTGATTTCAACGCAAGACCAGGACCTGAAGTGGTTGTCACCGCAAGATCTCCGGCAAAAGCAGCTCCAATGGAGGAGGTAATGCCAGCAATCTCATCCTCCGCCTGGAAAGTCTTAACCCCTAAATCTTTCCGTTCGGCAAGGGCCGACAGGATATCGGTGGCCGGGGTGATGGGATACGAACCCAAAAAGAGCTCAAGTCCCGATTTCTCGGCTGCGGCCATCAGCCCCCAGGCTGTAGCATGATTCCCGTTGATATTCCGGTAGGTACCATTCTCAATATTGGCAGGATGCACAATGTAAGTGGGGGTCATGTGCTGCATGTTCAGCCCGTAATTGTAACCGCTATGCAAAACTTTAATGTTGGAATCGACAACAACAGGCTTTTTGGCAAACTTCGCCCGTAAAAATTCTTCAATATACTCCAGCGGACGATTGAACATCCAACATACCAAGCCAAGGGCAAACATGTTCTTGCTGCGCAGAATACTTTTATTATCGAGCCCAAAATCTTTTAATCCCTCACGCGTCAGGCTCGTTATCGGAACCGGAATTTTGTAATAATCCTCTAAACTGCATTCCTTAAAAGGATCATCGGTTTGAAAATGGGCTTTCTTCAGATTTTTTTCGGTAAAAGAATCCGTATCATAAATGATGGTTCCGCCAGGTTTCATAAATTTGGCATTCGCTTTAACAGCAGCAGGATTCATGGCCACAAGAACATGCGCATAATCGCCGGGGGTATTCACCACTTTCTCCCCGAATTGAACCTGGAATCCCGAAACTCCGCCAACTGTTCCCTGGGGAGCACGTATCTCTGACGGATAATCGGGGAAAGTTGAAATATCATTCCCTAAAAGTGCCGTGGCATCGGAAAACAATGTTCCTGTAAGCTGCATTCCATCTCCTGAATCTCCGGAAAAACGGATGGCAACTTCTTCCAGCTTAATCACTTTTGCATCCTTCATTTAACTATGGTTTTTGTATTAAATTTTCGATTTAAAAGAAAAACGACTCCAAAACTAAAAATTTATATCCTGGAATCGATCAATTGTTTTGAGCTATATTTCAAAAAAGCAAAAATAACCATTATTTAATAAGTTGAGAACAACATATCCAAATATTTAAAGGTTTTAATATATTTGGAATCAATTTAAATTTAAGCACAGAAAATAGGAAGATGGCACTGATAAAAACACTGAAAGGAAAAACGCCTGCCACAGGCCAAAATTGTTTTCTTGCCGAAACGGCCACACTGATTGGAGATGTTGAAATGGGAGATAACTGCTCGGTTTGGTTTAATGCAGTAATCCGCGGAGATGTTCATTTTATAAAAATCGGGAATAATACCAATATCCAGGATAATGCCGTAATCCACGCCACTTATCAAAAATCGCCCACAACCATCGGGAACAATGTTACCGTGGCACACGGCGCTATTATTCACGGTTGCACCATTGAAGACAATGTCATGATAGGTATGAATGCTGTTATCCTCGATGACGCCGTGGTTCAAAAAAATTCCATTATTGCAGCCGGTTCGGTCGTGACCAAAGGAACCCTTGTGGAACCGGGCAGCGTTTATGCCGGAATTCCCGCAAAAAAGATAAAAAATACGGGGAAGGACCTCATTCAGGGGGAAATTGAGCGCATTGCCAATGCCTATAGCATGTATGCCGGGTGGTATAAAAATGGATAAAAAAGATTTTCTTTTGAAATAAAAACCCAAACAAAAGATTTCTTTTGAAAAAAATTAGAAACTTTTTGGAGTATTCTTTTTCTTTTATCAAAAAGATTTCCTTCTTTCGTACAGCAAATATGAATTGACTTAATTTATCCATTAAAAATTCTCAGTTATGAATGCGAGCAAGCCAATGGCCACTACTCAGGGCAAATCGTATGTATTCCCTTTAATTATAATAGGCATCATGTTTTTTGCCATTGGGTTTGCCCTGGGCATCAACAGTTACCTTGTTCCATTATTAAAAAAGGCTCTTGAAGTATCTTCAGGAGAATCGTACCTTATTATCGGAGCAACTTTTTCGGCATTTCTCATTTTTGGATACCCTGCTTCGCTGGTGATAAAAGGAATCGGGTATAAACGAACCATGGCGCTTTCGTTTTTGATGTTTGCCATCGGATTTTACCTGTTTATCCCTTCGGCCCGTCTGGAAAGTCTTCCGCTTTTTCTCCTGGCTTCCTTCATCAGCGGAATGGGGAATGCTTTTCTCCAGGCATCGGTAAATCCGTATGTTACCATTCTCGGCCCCATGGAGAGTGCAGCCAAGCGAATCAGTATTATGGGCATTGCCAACAAACTGGCCTGGCCGATTGCTCCGTTATTCCTGGCCTTGGTTATTAACAAGAGTGTGGATGATGTCATGCTAACCGACATCAACCTGCCTTTTTACATCATCATTGGCGTTTTTCTGGCGATGGGTATCCTGGCCTTTTTTTCACCCCTGCCTGAGGTAAAAGCTGCAGGTGAAGACCCGGCCAATGCTGAAGATTGTCCTTATGCAGCCAACAAAACATCCATTTGGCAGTTTCCCCACCTGGTTTTGGGCATGGTTACCCTGTTCTTCTATGTGGGCGTTGAAACCATTTCGCTGGGAACCCTGGTAGATTATGCAGTAAGTCTTGGATTGCCCAATGCCGATATGTATGCCTGGATTGCCCCCATTGGCATGACAGCCGGATATATCGTCGGAGTAATTTTCATCCCCAAGTACCTGAGTCAGGAAAAAGCCCTGTTGATTTCAGCCATTGTGGCATTGGTAGGTTCTTTTCTGGTGGTGTTCATGCCCGAAACGATTTCCATCTGGTTTATCTTTCTGATGGCATTGGGCTGTGCTCTGATGTGGCCGGCCATATGGCCGCTGGCCATAGCCGACCTGGGCCGGTTCACCAAAGCGGGTGCCTCCATGCTCGTGGTGGCCATCGTTGGAGGGGCTGTTATTCCAACACTTTACGGTTTCCTTCAGGATGCCGTTGGCTCTCAGGATGCCTATTGGATTACCGTACCCGGTTTTCTCTTTATCCTATATTATGCCATTAGCGGCCACAAAATAAGAACTCCTGAAAAATAATATATTTGTGCTATGAAACCAACACTACTTATTCTGGCAGCCGGCATGGGAAGCCGTTTTGGAGGACTGAAACAGGTAGAACCCGTGGGCCCCGGCGGTGAAACCATTATCGATTATTCTATTTTCGATGCTTTGCGGGCAGGATTTGGGAAGGTGGTATTTGTCATTCGCGAAAGTTTTGCCCCTGCTTTTAAGGAAAAATTTGGCGATAAATTAACCGGGAAAACCCAGGTGGAGTATGTTTACCAGGAACTGGATAATCTTCCTGAAGGATTTACTCTCCCCGAAAACCGGGAAAAACCCTGGGGAACAGCCCATGCCATTTTGGTTGCCCGCGAAAAAATCAATGAACCCTTCTGTGCCATCAATGCCGACGATTTTTATGGGTTCAATGCATTTAAAGTCATGGCCGATTTCCTAAAAAGCAGTGAAGACCCCGGTGAGTATTCCATGGTAGGCTATCGACTCGGCAATACCCTTTCCGAATTTGGATCGGTTTCCAGGGGAATTTGCGAAGTAGATGAGAATAATCTGCTCAAATCCATTGTGGAAACCACCAAAATCTTTAAAAAAAATAACCGGATCATTTCGGTCAACCCGGATGGGAATGAACAACACCTCACGGGGAATGAAACCGTCTCCATGAACATGTGGGGGTTTAAATGTTCGGTCTTTGATTCCCTGCAGGAAAAATTTACTGAATTCTTAAAAACGCAGATCGAACACCCCAAATCAGAGTTGTATATTCCCTCGGTTGTTTTTGAAATGATTGAGGAAAAGAGGGCCACGGTTAAAGTACTCAAAACCGATTCCCCCTGGTTTGGGGTAACATATAAAGAAGATACTCCTTTTGTGGTTAAAAATATTCAATCGCTCATCCAAAAAGGCGATTATCCTGAAAAAATAATCGAATAAAAAAACGTTCCTATGAGTTTCAACTTAGATGCAATCGCAGAACAATTCCAACTGGAAGGCAAAGTCAGGGAGGTAAAAGCTCTGGGCGAAGGATTTATTAACGATACCTTCATCATTCACACCGAAGATGGTTCGCCCAACTATATCCTTCAACGAAAAAACAAAAACGTTTTTTCACCTATCCCGGCCATGATGGAAAACATCGACAAAGTATGCCATCACATAAAAACAAAAGTGGAAAAAAAAGGGGGCGACCCCATGCGGGAAGCCATGACCGTCATTCCCACAAAAGACGGGAAACTTTATTACCTCGATGCGGAGGATGAATACTGGGCTGTGAGTTTGTTCATTGACGACACCATCGCATACGAAGCCGCGGAAACTCCGGAACTTGCCTATGCCGGAGGAAAAGGAATCGGGAAATTTCAATCACTCGTATCGGACCTGAAAGACCCGCTGACCGATATCTTGCCCGGATTTCATAATATCCGTATCCGGTTTGAACAATGGGATGAAGTGCTCGAAAAAGATCCTGTTGGACGGAAAGCCAAAGTTCAGGAAGAGATTGGATGGATCGAAAGCCGCCGCGATGAAATGCTGGATTTCTGGAAGCTGGTTGAAAACGGAACCATTCCCACCCGGGTCAGCCATAATGATACCAAGATCAACAACATCCTTTTCGATAAAAATGGCGAAGTGCTTTGTGTTATCGACCTGGATACTGTATTGAACAGCACGGTTCTGAATGATTTTGGAGATGCCATCCGTTTCTATACCAACACAGGGAAAGAAGATGATACCAACCTGAACAATGTCTCCATGGACATGGAGATATTTAAGGCCTTTACCAAAGGATACCTTGAGGAGGCTGCGGCTTTCTTAACGGAAAAAGAGATTGAATACCTGGCTTTTTCAGCCAAATACATCACTTTCGAGCAGGTATTGCGCTTCCTGATGGATTATATTGACGGGGACAATTACTACAAGATCAAATCGGAAGACCACAACCTCATCCGCACCCGCGCCCAATATAAACTCCTGCTTAGCATAGAAGAACAGTTTGATGCCATGAATGCAGCAGTAAAAAAGCTGGTTATCTGAAAATCAAAGGTGGATGGTTGTTGCTGAGACCTTCTGCCCAAGGAATAAGGCCGCCTTATTTTCAAATGTCGGAGCCGATTCGGTAGTTTGAAATTCAATGTTCCCCTGCCGTGAGATTCGCTCATCGATTTCAGGGTGACGCCGGAGGTATTCCACTAACTTTTCGGCAACAATGGGACCCTGTTCCAAAATTTTTATCCGCCCGGGTATATACTTTTTGATGACATTGTTCAGCAGGGGATAATGGGTACACCCCAGAATAATCGTGTCGAGGTCAGGGTCTTTTGCCATGAGGTTACGGATATTTTTTTTTACAAAATAGTCCGCTCCCTCCGACTCCATTTCATTGTTCTCCACCAGGGGCACCCACATAGGACAGGATTCCTGCACGGTTGATTTTACCTGGCCACCGGACCATTTTTCCAGCTCAATGGGATAAGATTCGGAAGCAACGGTTCCGGTGGTTCCCAAAACTCCAACATGGCCATTGGAAGTCATCTCAGCTACTTTTTCCACACTGGGCCTTATAACACCAAGCACCCGCCGGTGAGGATCAATTCCGGGCAAATCGAGCTGCTGAATATTACGCAGCGCTTTGGCAGAGGCGGTATTACAGGCTATGATAACAAGGGGGCAGTTTTGACGGAACAAATACTTCACAGCCTGAAGGGTATATTCATACACAACACCAAAAGACCGGGTACCATAAGGTGTACGGGCATTATCACCAAGATAAAGAAAATCCTTATCAGGCAGTTTTTTCCGGAGTTCCTTTAAAACAGTCAACCCTCCGTACCCCGAATCGAAAACCCCAATGGGTGTGCGTCTCATACTATTCCTGATTCAGTGATTACCTCTTTGCAGCCAGACTGTAGGCTTCATCATAATATTTTCCCAGGTTCGACCAGTCGAAATGCAGCGATGCTTCTTCGCTCTGATACCTTAAAGCAATACGTTCGCGACGGTTCATCTGAACAATCTTAAACATGATTTCAGCCAGTTCATCTGCCGACTGATGAAAATCCTTGCTTCTGCGATCAATGATATACATTCCCTGTTTTTCATGTCCCTGAATGTTCCGCGAAACGTAATCTCCAAATCCGGCAAGATTACTGGTAACCGAAGGCAATCCGCTGGCAAGGCATTCAAGGGGTGTATATCCCCAGGGTTCATACATGCTGGGGAAGATGCCCAGATGGCACCCCCGCACAAACTGATTGTAATCCATCTTAAAAAGGGGATTCGATGTGGATATAAAATCGGGATGATAAACCACCTTGACTTTATCGTGCCGGTTGTTGACCAGGTTGGCCGTTCTCAAAAAATTAAGTATCTCATCTTTCGCATCGTCTTCCATCGTATGGGTTACAATTTTAGGAAGATGTTTGGTTTTCCAGCTTTGAATATTCCTCCGGAGCTTAAGTCGCAGGTAATCATCCACCATGGCTTTCATATCGGGAAATTCATAGGGCCCGTTCTCTGAAGTAATTTTTGTATATAGCCTTCGCCCCACCTGCTCTTTGATCTCCTCACAAACCCGGTGGATATCTTCGATAAGAGCCTTGGAATGCAAAACATCAGGATTGAAAGTATAATAGGGCCTCCGGGTAATAAAAAAGGAAACAACGGTCATCTCCGATTGAGCTTGCTGCATTTTCCAGTTAAGCCGTGCGAGGGCCTCGAGGGTCAGATCATAACCCTTATTGTGATATTCATATCTTCCCGAGGTAAAAAAATAAACGGTCTTATCCAGGTCAAAAGAATAACTTTGGAAGAAATGCCCCATAACAAAATCGTGAATTTTTTCTTTATACACAAGATGTTGATTTTGGACATGGTGAAGGGCTTCAAACCGTTCAATATTTAACCCGTTGGGAAGAATCATCTCAGGTGTCCGCCCCAGTAAATGAGTACACTCCCGGGCAGTGAGCTCACTCACGGTGGTAAAAACATGCGCTCCGTGGGCAGAAGCGCGTTCAATCTCTACAATAGGCCGGACATTGAATTTCGTGGCCTCTGTTTCCCAGTTGTAAAAAGGCAAATGTTCATAAAACTGATTATCATTCATGGCCAGGTACCGGCCCAGTAAAGTAGCGTGCGTGGTAAATACAAGGCTGATATCCAGATTTTCCTTTCGGATTCCGGGAATGGGAAGCCCCGCCATCCATTCGTGAAAGTGCGCAATCACCTTTTTATCGCATAAACCGGAAGAGCAAAGATGCCGCAAAAATTCCTTAACCTGAAACCCAAACGCGGCTACTTTATCGATTAGCTCATCCTGACCGGGAAGCGATATGTGGTAATCCTGCCAGACAAAATGTTTGATTTCACCAAGCTTATCAAAAACCGAAAAAGGATTAAAAAGAACAACATAAGGTCTGCCGGAAACAATCCACTGTCCATAATGCACATCAAAACCACGTTCCTGCATTTTGAGAACAGCTTTTCCAACGGGTGTTGAAAAATCGGTGGCCGGATCAAAATGGGCTGCTGCCTGCTCCTGGAAATAGGGCCCAATCAAAAAATAATTCTCCTTTCCCCATTTCTCAATAACAGAAGGAACCTTCGATCGAATGACCGTGTAAATTCCACCTACCTGGTTACAAACCTCCCAGGCAATCTCAAACAAATAGGTGTTGGAAGGTATACCCTGCACAACCTCGCTGTTCTGCTCTTTCTCGCCTCTCATGCCATTTCGTTTAGTTAACAATTTGTGCTCAATAAATATAAGCTGATTTCATTTGGTTTCCAACAAAAATGCCTGAAAGCATAAAAAAAAGGCCATTCGGAACAACCGAATGACCTGACAATTATTTTCAAAATAATTTCTATTCCAATCCCAGTTTTTGTTTCACGAGGGGCAGCATATCCTGGCTTTGGTTCGACTTATAGAGAACCACCCTTGACCCCGTATCAAAGACATACAATAATCCTTGCTCTTTGGCAACTTCTTCGATAGCATTTTCAGCTTTATCGAAAACGGGCTGAAGGAGTTCGGCCTGTTTTTGCTGCAATTGTTGTTGCGCAGTGGACTGATAATTCTGCATGCGTTGCTGAATATCCTGCAGTTCGGTAATTTTTGCATTCCTTTTCACTTCGGAGGCCTCTTCGCCCAGTTGTTCCAGTTCCTGCAGTTTCTGCTGATAATTCTGTTGCATTTCACCCAATACATCTTCGAGTTCCGCCTGGAAGTTATTGAATTGTGTTTCAGCTTCTGTTCTTTCCGGCATAACCTGAACCAGGGCCTGCAAATCAATATGTCCGAATTTCAAATCCTGAGCACCTGCTGACGCAGTGGCCCCGATGAACACCAGCAGTGTAAAAAGTTTCATTAAATTTCTCATAGTCAACGTAGTATTAAATTTTGGTCACAAATATAATGATTAATTATTTATATCCGAGTTTTTGCAACACCTGATCACTCAGATCATACCGCGGATTGGTATAAAACAGGGTCGTACCGGAGGATTTATCAAAAATAACGGCATAACTGCCTTCATCGGCCAGCTCCTGAACAGCATTAAAAATGTCATCCTGGATGGGTTTAACCAAACCCTGCCGCTTTTGATACAGGTCGCCCTCCGGACCGAAATATTTGCGTTGCAATTCTTTGTATTCCTTTTCCTTGGAAATGATAACATCTTCACGTTTTCGTTTCATGTCTTCCGATAACAGAACACTTTCGGCCTGAAAGTCCTGATACATTTGTTCAATTTCGGCGTGCATCGATTCCAGCTCTTTTTGATACTGCGACGAAAGCTGATTCAACTGCTCCTGCGCAGCACGGAACGACGGAATATTCTCGAGAATATATCCTGAATCAATATACCCGTATTTCTGAGCGAGTGTTGTTCCCCCAAATGCGACAATTGCCGCAAGGATCAAAACGATTTTTTTCATGGCAAATCTTTTTTTTGTTTAACTAAAAACCGGTATATCATATTTTGTGCCAAACATGAAAATTTTAAAATTGCTGACCGATAACAAAGTGAAACTGACTTCCATTGGCATCGGGCGATCCCGGAACGCGATCGAATCCGTACCCCCAGTCAATCCCCATCAGCCCAAACATCGGCAGGAATATGCGGACACCCGCCCCTGCTGACCGGTGCAGTTTAAAAGGATTGTAATTTTGGAAACTCATGTTCGCATTACCGGCTTCGAGAAAGGCCAGTGCATAAATCGTGGCGCTGGGCTTCAGGGTCACAGGGTAGCGCAACTCCATCGTAAACTTGTTGTACATTTTGGAACCGCTCTGGGGGCTCAGGCTGAAATCTTTGTATCCGCGCAATGCAACGTAATCGGTTCCGTAAATATTGTAGCCCGACATTCCGGAACCCCCGACAATAAATCCTTCGAAAGGTGAAGGCCGGTAGGGATCATAATATCCCAGGAACCCAAGCTCAACTGCCGTGCGTAAAACGAGGTTGGTATTTCGGGTTAACGGATTATAAACATCGCCTTTAAACAACCATTTATGGTATTCAATCCATTTGTATTTCTCCTCATTGGTCACATCACGCGAACTGTAATCCTTCCCGCTGAATAATGAGAACGGAGGAGTTGCTTTGAGCGACAAGGTAAACTGGGAGCCATTCCGTGTATATAGTGGGTTATCCAAAGAATTCCGGCCAAAAGTGGTTTTGAAACTAAAATTGTTAAAGGTTCCGTTCACTTCTCCGTTTTCATCGGCCAGGAAATAAAAATAACTGCTCATATTCTGAAGCAGATAGTGCTCCATGGACAATTCATGGTAAACAGTAAAATAATCATCCGGAAACGAAAGCCGGTACCCATATCCCATGGCAACGGCAGTGGTTTCCCATATCTGGTCGTTCTCGGTATTATCATCCTCCGATTCATAATTATAGGTATACTGCGGATAGCCGTAACCGCCGTAACCATAGGAATCATAGCCATACCCCCCATATCCGCCATACCCGTATGGAGAATATCCGTAGCTGCTCCCTCCGTAACCATAAGGAGAATAACCACCGGCACCATAGGGGGAATAACCACCGTAAGAGTTGTAATTCTGGTAATATTTGTTGGCGCTGTAATTGATTCGTGAATGCGACAATGAAAGGGAGAAAGAATTGGGTTTTTTCCCGCCCAGCCAGGGTTCGATAAAAGAGAGGCTCACCGTCCGGTAATATCTCCCGCTAGTCTGGTACCTCAGACTAAGGGTTTGGCCATCGCCCGTAGGAAGGGGCCTCCAGGCTTCTTTATTTAATATATTACGCACCGAAAAGTTGGCAAACTTCAAACCGACTGATCCCACGAACATGCCGGCTCCCCATCCTCCGGAAAGCTCAATCTGGTCATTGGCTTTTTCCTGAAGCTCGTATTCAATATCCACTGTTCCGTCTTCGGGATGAGGTCGAACATCGGGATTAATGGCTTCCGGATCAAAATGCCCAAGCTGAGAAAGCTCCCTCACCGAGCGAATGATGGCTGACTTGCTGAACAAATCGCCGGGGTAGGTCCGCAATTCACGCCGTGCAAC
The DNA here is from genome assembly GCA_964436325.1 of uncultured Tangfeifania sp. Taxonomy (GTDB): domain Bacteria; phylum Bacteroidota; class Bacteroidia; order Bacteroidales; family Prolixibacteraceae; genus Tangfeifania. The sequence goes on along the minus strand of CAYTDH010000029.1, from coordinate 2,356 downwards.
ATGCTCGTGCGTTTTGGTGTTTCCGGAAATAAGGACTTTATCGATGGTGGCTTGTTTGCCTTCACGGAGACGCATCTCGTAGTCGATCGTGTCATTTTCAATGTTTACTTCAATGGGCTGCAGATCAAAGAAAAGATAACCTTTATTGAGGTAGAGGTTATTCAACCCTTCTTCCTGGTCAAACAACTGTTTTTCCAGAATAGACTGGTTAAAAACTTCTCCTTTCTCAATTCCAAGATATTGATTTAATTCGCGCGAAGAATAGACGGTATTTCCAACCCATTTGATATCTCCGAAATAATATTTATCGCCTTCATCCACCCAAAGTTCAACATTTACACGGGGTTTGCTTTTTCGTCCCACCTCTACCTGGTAAATAGTATCATCCACAATAATGGCATCGCGGTAACCCTCCTCGTTGTATTTATCAACCAAATTAACTTTATCTTTCTCATACTCTTCCTGCAAAAACTTTTTGGTTCTGAAAAAGTTCTTCAACTCCTTGGCATTGGTCTTTTTCATGGCCTTCTCAAGAACCCTGTCCTTCAGTGCTTCATTGCCATGGATAATAACATCATTAACCTTTACCTTCTCCTTTTTATCCACATTAATATCGAGTATAATGCTGTTATTCTGGGTAGTATCATCCCGTTGAACTATGTTAACTTCGGTATTTAAAAACCCTTTGGCAAGAAAAATATTCTTGATTATCCGCTCCGCATTGTTTACCTGATTATCGGTCACCTGGCTTCCCTTCAACAAAAGAACTTTTTCTTTAATATCATCCTCTTCGGATTTACTGACTCCAAAAAAATTCACATTGGAAAGACGGGGCCTTTCCTGCAAATAGATGTCGAGCCAAATCTGGTCATCCACCACCTTGGTTGCAGTAATTTCCACATCTGAAAACAACCCCTGTTGCCAAAGTTTTTTGATGGCATTGGTAATGTCCTCTCCCGGAACTTCAATTTCCTGTCCCGGGGTTAACCCCGAAAGCTGAATAAGCACGGTTTTATCAAGGTACTTTATCCCTGAGACCTGTATATCGGCAATGGTATATTTTCGAGGGCTGGAATAATAAATGGAAAAATTGGTTCCTTCCTCAATCTGGGCAAAGGCACCCGGTGAAACCACAACCATACAAAATAACAGGAATATAATTTGCTTTCGCATTCTTTTCATCATAAAATTAAGTAAATAACTGTTCTCTGATCTTTCCAAATCTTCTTTCCCGGTTCTGAAAATCATAAACTGCTTCAAACAAATCCTCTTTTCTGAAATCAGGCCATAATTTGGAGGTAAAATACAGCTCTGAATAAGCAATCTGCCAAAGTAAGAAATTACTGATTCTGCACTCACCGCTTGTTCTGATTAACATTTCGGGATGGGGAAGGTGTGCTGTTGTCAGGTAACTTTCGAACAATTTATCGTCTATATCTCGAATATCTATTTTTCCGCTTTTGGCGTCGAGGGCAATTTGCCTGGCTGCGTGGGCGATTTCCCATTTGGAACTGTAACTGAGAGCTAGAATCAAATTCAAACCGGTATTGCCATCCAGTGCTGCCATGCAACCATTCAGTTTTTCGGTCACCACACCGGGTAACTTTTCCAGATCACCGATGGCCTGTAATCGCACATTATTTTTCATCAGCTCATCGGTTTCATTGTCAATGGCGTGCACGAGAAGGCCCATCAGGGCTTCAACCTCATGTTGCGGTCTTTCCCAGTTTTCGGTGGAGAAAGCATATAAGGTCAGGTACTGAACTCCAATTTCAGCCGCTCCCTCAACGGTTGAACGCACGGCATCAATACCGTGTTCATGACCGTATATCCTGGCACTCCCATGCCTTTCCGCCCAACGACCGTTGCCATCCATAATGATGGCCACGTGTCGGGGAATTTTTTCGGTATTTAATTTATCTTTATACGATTCCATTACCAGTATTTCCTGTCGTAAGCCGGGCATGCCTTTTGGTTCATGTAAATCTTGTAGGTCACATGAAGTCCGAAATAACCCGGCCAGTCGTTATTATGCAAAAAATCGGTATATTTAATTGTTTCTGTCACTCCTACATTGTTTGTTTGCTCGAATGCCCGCGGATCATCCAAATCATCCAGCTGGTCACTCATCATTTTCCGCAATTGGTATTCAACACCGATTCCCCATTTTGGTCCTGCATCAAACTTGATTCCAAACCCAAAAGGAATTGTGGCCGAAACCGCTGATTCCTCTCTTGCAATACCACCTGCCAGTTCGGGATGATTGGGATTCACTGTCGCCAGCAGAGCAGGATCAAAATTATAGGGAAAATACATCACCCCAACACCTCCCATGATGTATGGCGTAAAAGGTGTC
>CAYTDH010000028.1:17632-20594 GCA_964436325.1 uncultured Tangfeifania sp. | reverse complement strand
GGGGATGTTCTGCCAGAAGCGAATCCTTTTCGGCTTTCAGGGCAATCACTTCCATGGGAAAAAAGCTGTCGAAGGCAGTACGCGCCTGAAACTCCCTGAATTCTGCCCTGGAAAAATTCCCGGCTTCCTGGTCATCAATCCAGTTCCCGTTAATCCACTCTTCGGAAGGCGGAGGCTCCGGCGAAAAATACCCCCGGTTGTAAAATCCCCACCCTGTTTGCACTTTGTAAGGCAAATAATAGAAATAGTAGGTACCGCTGTTCCTGGCCGGACCAAAAAGCAATTTACACCTTTCATTGTCCACCTGCTGCCGGTAAATATTTTTGACGGTATCGCCCGTTTCGGAATGAATGATGAGGAAACGGCGCTGTTCCGGATTTTTATCGTGCCGACGCCAGAGAATGTCCAGCGACGCTACTTCAGTTGGCTGGTCAACGTGAATTACGGCCCGGTGGTTGCCCAGGCTTTCTTCCCAGGGGGTATCTGCTACAGAATAGTTGGATTGGGGCTGTTGGGTGCAGCTCAGGAGCGCTGCGAGAATAAGAAAATAAATAGCTTTCATGATCACTGAATTGGATTGGCAATAAAGTTCAGTGAAAAGTACGGATTTTATTGCTTATTAAGGTGAATTTTTTGAATTTAAACCGATAAAAACAGATGCAGATTACAGGGCAGCATTGAAAAGATTGGAAAAGGTTTTTGATGCACAACCTGGTACTCCAGAGAGTGATGAGTTGGAAATACTGGGATTAATGGTTGATGATTATGAAAACAAACATTTTCCAATAGAAGCTCCCGACCCGATTGAGGCGATTAAGATACGAATGGAAGAAATGCACCTAAAGCAGGTAGATTTAATTTCGGAGATTGGCGGCAAAAGCAGAGTTTCAGAGATTTTAAATCGTAAACGCAGATTGACAGTCGATATGATTCGAAAATTGACAACCAGACTAAACATTTCCGCAAAAGTATTGATTAGTGATTATCAAATAACAGAAAAATAAAGAAATTCAGCATGTGGCTAAAGCCGGTTTCTCTGGATTTCAGCTCTCCGCTGGATAAATCCAACGGCAATAATCACCTTGAATCAACAGATTTTCAGGTCTGACAAATGCCACGGAATCGCCGGCAAAGAATGCCTTGAAACCATAGGTTTGGTGATGCATAAAATGGAGCGTAAGCTTATTATCCTCAATTCCAGTAATTTTCAGATGAGTGCCGTGCACGTTCATGGGGTCGTCGTGGGATCCTGATGTGCGGCAGCTATCTACTTCCACTACTCCTTTGCAACCCGAAAAATGAAAGCAGTCGGCAAAAGCAGCAATCGTTCTTCCCGATTCTTTCCGGGGGACCACATTTACCTTTCTGATGGTAATGTTTTTGAAATTTTCAAGGCAAATCGTCCGGTTTTTACAAAGCAACTGGCTCACAAACCTACCGCTTCCATCAATCCAAAACACTTTTAACCCGAAAAATTCATGAATTTTTCTGACGATAGCTTCCTGATCCCAGTTTAAACACCCGGATAGCCTCTTCATCAAAGACTACTTTGTTTGATATAATTCATTAAAACATTCACCCCATAGAGTGGGAAATTCATGAAATTCCCTGATTGGATTACGGAATTATCCCGAAAAAAGTATAAAAAACAGGGAGATTTATGTTGGAAAAAATGTGAAATTCAGCGGAAATTATCCCGGAAAAAATGTGCGTTTACTATTCTGAAATGATCATTTTGAGGGCAAGCCTCCTGAATAAATCATTAGAACAAAGCGTAACGCAGTCAGCGGACTTTAAAGACAGACTTAATTGCGAATAAGCTCGCTGGATACGCTTAAATCCATTTGGTCGGTAATGTAAAGGAATCCCATTACAAAGCCCTCATCCGGCCGGGGACTGACAATCCTGTCCTCCAATATTTTAGCCGGGATAGCATGCCAAATCCGCTCAGCATTTATGTTGTTCGTATCATTTGAATAATAAAAACGGGCTTGTTTAAGACTTAATGCACTTTCATATTCAAACTGGAAAACCGAATCTTTCTCCTCAATGGTTGTAATTTTTGGCAGGGGAACACCCTCTTCAAATACGGCGTTGAAAAAAGAAGCAATCTCACGGGGTCTCCATCCCAGGGGATGATCGTGTCCCATATTTGGTGTAATCCTGATATATCTGTTTTCTTCAGGAATAAGTCTGGTTGTTTTATCAAAGGCACCTATATCAAAACAACCATCTGTGTTGCCATTGATAAAAAGAGTTGGACACTGAGAATAGATCAGGTAATTTTTAGGGTCGATTTTATTCATCCACAGGGCTTTTTCCTGACCGGTCATGTTTTTAAAATACTTCTTAAATATAATCTCGTCGTGAAATGCACAACCATACACAGGTGCAGCCGCTTTAAACCGGTTATCTATTCCGGACACGATGCAAGTCTGGAAACCTCCCCAGCTAATGCCGGTTACAGCCGTTTTGTTTTTTTCTACTTCAGGAAAGCTTAAGAGCAGCGTGTGGGCTAACATGGCTATGGACGATGTTCTGTAGGCCCGAACAGCCCGGGGACCGCTTGCAATGGAAACGTATATCAGAGCCAGATTTTCTTCGAGTGTTTGCGGTGCAGGGCCTCGTCCTTCAACACCTTTGGTATTTCCATAATCGCAGGTAATAGCTGCATACCCTTCATGTGCCCACCGTTCCACCCACTCTTTAAAGGCAGGCTGATTTCCTCCTGAGATCAAAACCACTCCGGGAAATTTATTTCCCTGGTTTTCCCCGGTTTTCAGGATATCCGGATTAGAATAGTATGCAAATACTTTGGTGCTTTTACCATTATGATCAGGTCCCTTAAAAAGAATTTCCCTGACATTAGACGTACTATCGAGATACTCAAATTCCGGAACCTTTTGCAAAACCTCCAGATCCCATAATAAATCCTCCGCTTTAATGAAAGACCGGTCAATCT
>CAYTDH010000028.1:0-17532 GCA_964436325.1 uncultured Tangfeifania sp. | reverse complement strand
GCGCTTTGCACTCTTGTCAGATTAATTCATTTTTTCTCAATCCAAGTTTAGGTTTATTTAGCTTTGTAATTGATTCACTTACCTTTTCCAGGGTTGCTGATTGAAGATAAGTTGGAATTAGAATATTTAGTTTTATCCCTAAAACCCGATGAATAATCACTAAATCTTTTAATGTAAATTGGGAAACCCCATTTATCAACTCACTCATATATGATTTTGGATGTTCCAGGATTACACCTAAATCCTGTTGATTCATATCAAATTCTTTAAGCTTTTTTCTAATAACCTCTTTGCGCCTTTCAATAAATTTTTGCTCAGATTTGACAATCTCCTCTGCTTTATTCAATTCTTCCATTTTTGAATCAGAAATACGCTCAAATTCGGACCACTCCTTATCTTCGTAACACTTAATCAAATTGCGAAGTTTTTCCCGAATTGGTTTCAATTCAGGATTTTCTTTAATCATCAAACGTAATTTACGCTCAAGCAAAGATGCTTTTTGTAAATCATATTCATTTTCAAGTCTTTTGATATTGGTAACTTCTTTGATATCTAAAATATCTTTCATAATCTACTATTTAAATCAAAAAAGTAGAACTCCCCACAAACACAATCTGCATCGGGTCTCGTTTCAAACAAATCATACGGATTTTGCCAATTGCTTCTTTCAAGGTCGCGTATTAATTGTTCAACAGATCTAATCAATTTTGCATTTCCCCGGTTTTTTCGAACTAGTTTTCCCAGAATGTGTTTGTTAATAACTCTCAAATTCCAATCATTTTAATAATCCATCACAAAGATAGCATTTTTGTTCGGATATTATCAGAACTTGAATTGAATATTAAAACCTGTTTCATTGGTTTAAAATTTTAAAAAATAATTCTTGCTTTAGTCTTTCAACTCAAACTAATCAGGCCCAAAGTGATTGATGTAATTTGTTTCAAGGTACCTTAAATTTAATACATGCCGTTTTTTATACCATTTAATCATTTTAATGACTACGTTTGCACACTTTTTCAATGAAGGAAAAAGCAGAACCAGTTTATATCAATTTATTCGGATGATTACAGTTGCAGATTTAAAGATACAGTTTGGGAAAAGAGTGCTTTTTCAGGATGTGAACCTGAAATTTACCGCAGGAAATTGCTACGGCATTATCGGCGCAAACGGGGCAGGAAAATCAACATTCTTAAAAGCCATTTCAGGAGAAATTGACACTACTTCAGGACAGATTAGTTTGGGCTCCGGCGAGCGGCTATCGGTATTGAGTCAGAACCATTTTGCGTTTGATGAAGATTTGGTGATTCATGCCGTTCTGAAAGGCCACTCGCAACTTTGGAAAATCATGCAGGAGAAAGAGGCTTTGTATGCGAAACCCGATTTTTCGGATGAAGATGGAATGAAAGCCGCCGACCTTGAACAAAAATTTGGAGAAATGGAGGGCTGGAATGCCGAAAGCGATGCTGCAACTTTATTAAGCAACCTGGGCGTTAGCGAAGAATATCATTACACGCTGATGAAGGATATGAGCGGAAAACAGAAAGTGCGGATTTTACTGGCTCAGGCACTTTTTGGAAAACCTGACAACCTGCTGCTCGACGAACCCACAAACGATCTGGATTTGGAAACTGTTTCGTGGCTGGAGAATTACTTGTCGGATTATGAAAATACCGTACTGGTGGTTTCGCACGACCGTCACTTCCTGGATGCCATTAGCACACACACGGTAGATATCGATTTCGGGAAAATAAAATTATTTGCCGGAAATTACAGTTTCTGGTACCAAAGCAGTCAGTTGGCGCTGCGGCAGCTAAAAGCACAAAACAAAAAAGCGGAAGAAAAAAAAGCTGAACTGCAGGAGTTTATTTCACGGTTCAGTGCAAACGTGAAGAAATCGAAGCAGGCCACCAGCCGCAAAAAAATGATCGAGAAGCTCAATATCGAAGAAATTGAGCCGTCAACCCGAAAATACCCTGGAATTATTTTCACTCCCGAACGTGAAGCGGGTGATAAAATCCTCGATGTACACGGACTGGGCGCCAGCATTGATAGCACTGTGCTTTTTAAAGATGTTGAATTCGTGGCCAACAAAGGAGATAAAATCATTTTTCTATCGAAAGATCCGCGGGCAATGACGACACTTTTCGAAATCATCAACGGAAAAAAACAAGCCGATTCGGGAACATTTCAATGGGGACAAACCATTACCCCCGCCTATCTACCGTTGGATAACGCTGATTTTTTCCGAAGCGATTTGAGCCTGTTTGACTGGTTCTGCCAGTTTACAACCGACACCACTGATTATTATATCATGAGCTACCTTGGGAAAATGTTATTTACCCGGGATGAGGTGCATAAAAAAGTGAAAGTATTGTCGGGAGGCGAAAAAATGCGCTGTATGATTTCAAAAATGATGTTACTCAATCCAAATGCATTAATTCTTGACACACCTACCAATCACCTCGATTTGGAATCGATTCAGGCCTTTAACAACAACCTGGTAAAATATCCGGGAAATGTTTTCATGTCGTCGCACGACCATGAATTTATACAATCCACCTGCAACCGCATCATCGAACTCACTCCAAATGGCATCATCGACAAACTGATGGATTATGATGATTATGTTTCAGATGACGGAATTAAAGATTTGAGGGAGAAAATGCTAAGAATAAAAAAGATCAACCAAACAGCCGGGTGAGCTTTAAATTATACAACTTACAAAAATCAGCGATCTCCTTTTCATAATCTCCGTAGAAGAAAACCTGGTGCATACCGGGAACGCTCAGCACATCTTTGGAACTTCTGAGGCCGTCGATCCGGTATCTCACGGATACCACACACCCTCCGTTAGGCGGAGCACTAATATTATCTATCACCTGACCAGTAAGAATTTGGATTTCAGAAGGTTTACTCTCCTGCTGAACAATATCCACGGCGGTCACCCGCTGCCCCTCTCTCCATTTCGGGATAAAGGTAGCATCCGTATTTCCATGGTGATGTCCCAGAGCAAATGGTTCGGCAGGCTGGTCCAGTCCATTCAGCCGGGTGGCACACATGCAGTGGGCTCCGATAAAAGCCTGGTTGGCCGTATCGGGTACCGGATCCTGCTGAAATCCCGGACGATTAAACAGGTACTGCACCAGGGTTTTTGAGGCGATGGCAGCCAGGTCCCCTTCGCAGGCAGCCGGGATCCCTTCATCCGACAAGGTGGTCCAGGCAATACAAGGCCGGTACTTAACCAGATCCACACACCCGGCCAGGGTGATCGAATCCCCTTTTTCCCGTTCCAGAATATTACGGGCCGCAAAATATCCTTTTACCCCGTTTTCCACATCTTGCCTGGTCGCACCAATTTGCCGGAGAGAACGCCTCATCAGATCATCGGTCATGGCAACTACCCGGTTATCCGTTGGAATCTTATTCACCTCATCGATGTAGGTCTGCACCGGCAGTTGGGTCACCCGGATCCCCAGATCCCCCAGTGTGGATTCACCGTGCTGATCTTCTCTGAAGGCGATGCAATGGCTATGGCGGATCTTTGCCCCCGCTTCAAGCAGTTTCATCCCGAAATTGAGCTGACCGGAATCCTCAAGGGTAGTCGAATAAACCACGCATCCCGGTTTATCAGCTAATGGTGCCGTATTGCTGTGGAAGGCACATCCAAGAGGAGCAAAAATCACCGAGGGGATGCCCGAATCGGCAACTTTATAGGCTGTAGGCCATGAATGTTGCTGCCGGTCGAGCACCAGCAGGATAATGCCGTCGGGTTTAGAATGAATCGCTTCCGCAACCCAGGAATCCGCCTCAGCAGCATTATAAATGGGCTCGGGTCTCATATTCAGTTGTACACCCAGTTTCCCGGCTGTCTCTTTTAACTGGGCGCTGTAACGATTTTTAGCCGCTTCGCCGTCATAGATCTGTCCGGGCCACCACATGTCATAATCTTCTTTTCGGCGCACCAGGGCAGCCATAACGACGGGTCTATATTTTGATGCCGGTCCGTAACCAGCTACCGGCTTAACATTCCAGTGGTCAGAAACAGTTGAACTCCTTTCCGGAGAAACATACCCTGCACCGTCGGATCCGTGAGGCGCATCCAATCGCATACTGTGCATTTCCGAAGCTTTCAGGCTGTTGGCTCCGACAAACAAGCCAGTGGCTCCCAGGGCTGAACCTTTAATAAAGTCGCGTCTTGATTTTTTCATTGGTTTGGAATTTGATTATAAATCAGACCATTAATATTCATTCTGGTCAAAAACTCTTCAATTTAATCAAATTCAACATAAAATAAAAGATGGATTGGGAAAAAAATATAAATAATACCTCCAATCCGCGTCTTAAAATGTTAAAAAATCGGGAAGCCCTGTAAAATCAACACCTACAAGGCTTGCCCGATTAAATATTGTCCACTTATTTAGGTGAAAAACATCGTAGCGGATGAAAATTACATATTCTACTTCAAAAATCAATTCTTTTGGCGGAATACATTTCGCAGATTCAATAATCGGAAACGCACAAGTTTTTGGTACCATTGACCAACTGCTTGGCAGCCGAAATTTTAGGGCACAATATCATTACAGCAACCTTTTTCGGTCGTATTTATTGATGACCCTTTGCGGTAGGGAATGTGCCGAGGACATCAAAGAACACTTGCGCCAGGAATTAGGCCAGGTGAAAAACTTTGATATTTGTTCTGCCAATACTTTACTGAGGATGCAAAAAGAGTTAGCCACGGAAAAATATGATTCAAAACGCAGCTACAAAAAAGCCGATGGAAATTTTCCCGGAATTGCTTCGATAAATAATTGCCCTGTTTACATTGAAAACCGTAACGGCAACAGCAACGTAAAGTACAAACAGGACGAAACATTAAAACGGTCATACTCCCTGCTGAATGAATTTGGCATCCAGGTAAAGCACAGCCGTATGGACTGTGGTTCGTTTGACAAAACAGCGGTACCGGTAGTTAAAGCCAATAGTACATACTTCTATATCAGGGCACAACGGCGTGAAAGCCTGTACAACCTCATCAAAGAGATAACCAATTGGGAAACCGTCACCATTGGCTTTAAGCAATATCAGGCCACATCTGTTGAATATACTCCATTTGGGTGGAAGAAAACGTACCGTTATGTAATAACCAGGGAGAAAAACAACGATGCACAGGGCAACCTTTTTACCGGCGACGACTTTACTTACAGGGCCATTATGACCAATAATTATGAAATGAGCGATAAACAGGTTGTTGAGTTTTATAATGACAGGGGTGAAAGTGAACGCCTGTTCGATGAAATGAACAACGACTTTTTGTGGAAAAAGATGCCGTTTTCATTTTTGCACGAAAATACTGTATTTCTTGTGATGATGGCCCCGAGTGCTCGGGGCCGCAACCTGTACCACTTTCTTATTGAATTGATAAGCAGAAAACTCAATTTTATTAAGCCAAATTTCAGGCTGAAAAAATTCATTTTCCGTTTTATGGTTGTCCCCTCAAAATGGATAAAACAAGGAAGGCAACACGTGCTAAAACTATTTACCTCGAAGAAATATCACCTCTTGTTAGAGTAAAATTTCAGTAACAGGTTAAAAGACAAGAGGATAGCTGTGTCCAATAAGTAAACTCAACTAACTAATTATCAAGATATTATAAAATAAGGGGAAATCTGATTTTAATACCGGGAGAACAAGACATGAAAAGCAAATACAATATAAATTTTGGGATCAAATTTTGGGGAATATTACACACTAACATGATAAAAAAGCACATAAAACTGCCAATGTAAACCTAAAAATCGTTGCTTTTCAAACCAAATTTTTTATTTGCGGATTTGAGGAAATATTTAAAATGTTTCCTGTTGAATTTTCAGCAGGGTGGAAGTGGATTGCTTTTTATTTCAAATCCAAAATGGCAACTAATTTTTTAAATTAGCTGCGAAATTGCTGTAAAAAGGTCAAAGATTTTTGGTTGTTCTCAATTTTTTTGATAACATTGCTACAGGATGTTTATTTTTGTACACCCTGAAAATACTGGTACTTCATCTACTTTCAGGTAATAAACTCACCTTTTTCATGAATAATTCAAGCTAAGATTTACAAAGAAAATGAAAAAGAAAATATTTAAATTCTGGTGGATTCACATATTCCTCTTGAATTCCTTTATGGGAGTGATTGTATCAACGGCACAGGTTCCTTTTCTCCCTTCAAGCGAGGAACGCTATCGTCCTTTTGGCGATTACGACATTGAGAATTTTAAAGCACCACCAAAGGTATATGCCCCGGAAACCTGGTTTCATTTTATTGGTGGAAACGTATCAAAAGAAGGAATTACAAAAGATCTGGAAGCAATTGCAGAAGCTGGGATTTCAGGGATTCACCTGTTCCATGGCCAATTTGGTGGTCCCTGGCCTGGAGTAGAACCACAAATCACTAGTCTTAGTTTAAAATGGGATGATGCTGTTCGCCACACAGCTGAGGAGTGTCGTCGTTTAGGACTACGCTTTGTAATGCAAAATTGTCCGGGATGGGCTACTGCGGGTGGTCCGTGGATTGAACCGTCAAACGCTATGCGACATATTGTTTGGCGCCGCACTGATGTTAAAGGTGAATCTAACTTTAAAAAAAATCTTTCTATGCCTCAGCCTAATGATGAACCATGGCGTGACTACCAAGACATTACAGTGTTGGCATTTCCAACACCGCTTGACGATACGGGAGAACCACTTATTCCAGCGTTTGTAAAAAGTAACCTTAAAGCCGAATGGAATGATTTTTTGTCGGGAAAAGCAAAAGAGCCTATTAATATTAAACCCACTACTTCCGAAAATCCTCAATGGATTGAAGTAACATTTCCTGAACCCGTTAAACTTCGTTCCGTTGAGTTTCCCAGTATTAGAAGTTTTAATCATCGCCAATGTTATGAGCCGGGAGTTACTATTAATATCCAGGCAGTCTTGCCCGACGGGAATTATATTGACATTTTACACACGGAAATGCCTCAATCGAATTGGCAAGATCATCGCCCCATTACGCTTGCTTGTTCAGAGGTTTCGGGAGTTAGCAAATATCGGATTTCTATTGTTAACAATTACGACATGTCTCTTTCTTCGCTTCGTTTATTTACTGCAGCTCGTAAAAATAATTGGGAATCAGAAGCGGGATGGACATTAAGAAGCATTGAAAGAGCTGGGGAATTTCCAAACCAATCCTCAGAGACATTTCTTTCTTCCAATCAAATCCTTGATATTTCTGAAATGATGAATAAAAATGGAGTTTTAAGTTGGACTGCTCCTCCTGGTAATTGGACAATACTTCGCATTGGGCATGTAAATACGGGAGAACGTAATGGCCCTGCTCCGCCTGAAGGAACTGGCTGGGAATGCGACAAATTGTCTAAATCCGGACCTGATGCTCATTTCCCTCATTACATTGGACGACTTTCAGGTAAAGAAGGCCCTTTAAATGGCGGTTTAATGAACGGGATGTTAATTGATAGCTGGGAATGCAACACACAAACCTGGACTCCCGAAATGGAAAAAGAATTTCTACGTGTAACAAACTATTCACTTCGCAAATGGCTGCCGGCATTATTTGGATATGTAATAGACAGCCATGAAATAACAAAACGATTTTTATTTGACTGGCGAACAACAATAAATAATCTCGTCACGAATAACTTTTACGGGCAAATGGCAAAACTTGCCCATGAAAACGGACTATATATTACTTATGAAACAGCAGCAGGAGATGTTTTCCCGGCTGATATTCTTGAATACTTCAAATATGCAGATGTTCCGATGTGTGAGTTTTGGCAACCGATGACTGATGATTTTGTTGGTTCTCTAAACTTTAAACCAATAAAACCGACTGCTTCTGCTGCAAGGTTATATGGAAAGCCGCGTGTTGCAGCCGAAGCTTTTACTTCTTTTAATTTAACCTGGGACGAACGCTTCGAAATGCTAAAAGAAACAGCAAATTTTAACATCGCTGAGGGCGTTACCCATATGGTATTTCATACATATACCCATAATCCTCAAAAGCCTTTTCTGCCACCTGGAACATCTTTTGGCAGCAATATAGGTACTCCATTTTTACGTGGACAAACATGGTGGAAGTTCATGCCCGAATTTACTACTTACCTGGCTCGTTGCGGTTATTTACTTGAACGAGGTCATCCTGTATCCGATATCCTTTGGTACCTGGGAGATGAATTAAATCATAAACCTAATCAAAATGCTCCATTCCCTGATGGTTTCAAATACGATTATTGTAATCCTGATGTATTATTAAACAGACTTACTGTTGAAAACGGTAGGCTTTTTACACCTGAAGGCATTAGTTACAGGATATTATGGTTACCAGAAAATTTTCACATGGCTCCGGAAACATTAGGAAAAATATTTTCCTTAATTAAAGAAGGCGCCATCGTAGTTGGAAATGCACCAAAAGGAATCTCAACGCTTATTGGCGGGGAATCTGCAAAAAAACGCTATGATAAAATGGTAGAAAAAATTTGGGGCGAGTCTCAGGAAAAAGGAATACACAATGTTGGCAAAGGTACAGTTGTCTATGGCATGTCACTTGATGAAGCATTGAAACTTTTAAAAATTGAACCAGATGTATTGGGTGGAGATGTGCAATGGATTCACCGAAAAACAGAAGGAGCCGACTGGTATTTTGTAAGTGCTCCAAAGGAAAAAGAATTTACAGGCACGCTCGATTTTCGCATTAGTGGAACTGCAGAGCTATGGGATCCTGTAACCGGCAGCATTACTTCAAATATTGGCCAACCTAACGGAACCCGTACTTCTGTAAATCTTGATTTACCAAAGGCAGGATCTTGTTTTCTTGTATTTAAACCTCATGAAAATTCAGAATATACATCAACTGAAAAAATAAATGATTATGTTTATTCTGAAATATACATCAAGGAACCTTGGTCTCTTTCTTTTCCCCCAGGTTGGGGAGCACCATCACAAATTAGCATACCCGAATTGCGTGCATTGATAGACCTTGAAATTTCAGCCGAAGCAAAAGCGTTTTCTGGAACAGTTACATATAAAAACAAATTTGAAATAAAAGAAATACCTTCTCGTACACGATATTTTATCGAATTGGGTCAAGTTGATATGGTTGCGGTTGTTTCGGTCAATGGTGAAAAACTTCGCCCACTATGGGCTTCACCCTATACGCTTGATATAACTAACGCTGTCAAACAGGGCATGAACAATTTAAGCATTGAAGTAACAAGTACCTGGTTTAATCGCCTCGTTTTTGATGCGAATCAACCTGAAGCAGATCGAAAAACATGGACTATTAATGGACCAGATAAGAATTCAGAGCTGAGAAAAAGTGGGCTCATTGGGCCTGTTAAATTATATACCAAAATTAACAAATAGGACATTGAAATTCAGTATCTTTTGAACAAAGAAAAGGGCTTCTTCCCCGTTCAGGCACACATACAGATATCCAAATATTTTGGTTATCAACTACCATTTAATACCTGATTTATGTTGCAACTTGGATATGGAACCAGTCTAATAATATCAATTTTAACCTCGAATTTCAGGGAACCATTTCGTTTACCGGTTTAAGCATAAGATCAAAAAAACGATTAATTTTCGTTATCCATCAACCGGTAAATTATTACATATTTTCTTTCTACTGTGTTTTTAAAAACAAAATCTTCCAGTTGAACAGTGGTTCTGCCTTTTTGGAGTGCGATATTCTTCACTATTTTCTTGTCGATTATTTTACCTTCTAAATTTTGAAGTTCTATTGTTAAATCAACCATTTTATTATCACCAATATGATGAATGACAGGAGTTATTCTGTCATTCGGTCCATAAACCACATCCACATTATTACTGGCAGCCCATGTTTTCTGAAACGCCATTTTATTGGTATACCAGGCAAGTTTAGGATGTCTCAAATTATCAATCAGTGGTTTTTGATAGGTTCCCATATTGGCACCCCCACGAATGGTACACCATGAAAAACCGTCGTAACCCAACAACATCTGTTTTTTTATTGATTCCCATGCTGAAAAAGCCTGCCATGCCTGACTTTCCCGCCATTCATCTGAAGTTAGTCGCCTGCCGATGCTGCCTTCATCGTAATTCCATTCATAGGAATGGACCAGGTACCATGGTTTTCCTTTGCTCAACTCCCAGTTGGGCTGCCCGATCGATTCTTCATGCTCAAAATTAAAATAGGCTTTATCGCTTGCAGCAAGGCAAGATGCAGCCCAATTGTTGGGGGCATTTCGCAGGTAGGACCACTCAGCACCATAACCTGTGTAAGCATCCTGGCTACCGCGTGTATTCAAAGCGGCCATATATTCCGGTACAGGTGTAATACGGCTGCCCTCGTGATCGCGTGTTCCATTGTAATTGGCATAATGGGTGTGCTGCCAAAAGGAGGTGGGTGAAATCAGACGGCTTTGATCAGTTTTGGAGAGCGTTTGGTACACCCTTTCAACAAAATCATGGGTTTCGTCGATTTTGTGATGTTTAAACCGGTTGGGATGATTTGATGCTTCCCAGATGACGATACTTGGGTGGTTGATAACCTGTTTCATAAATTTGGGATAACCTTCAAAATCAATATTCCAGGCTTCGCCCTCACGAATGAAGGCAGCGGTTGACCAAATCAGGTAAATCCCCATTTGATCGGCAAATTCGGCATAGCGTGGATCATTAATACCATCTGCAGTGTCTTTTTCGGCATGCACGTGTACCCTCAGTAAATTGGCATCCATCTTTTTTATCATGAGTATTTCTTCAGCGACCGTTTCCAAAGGTGCACTCCGGTTGTACTTTGCAATTGTTTCTATTGGAGTACGAAATCCCATGATTTGTGCACCATTGAGCATTTCGGGTTTTCCGTTGATATAAAGATGGCCATTTGCCTGTCCTATTGTGCGAATTCCTGTTGTAACCACATAATCATCAACCGGCGTTCCGTTCTTGTCTTTTAAAATGACCTCCACCTTGTAAATATGGGGCGAATCGGGGCTCCAGGGTTGTGGATCGGGAACAGAAAATTCGAATTGAAATTCATGTGTTATCCCGGGCCTGATTTTTACCTCACGGGAAAAAGAGACAACCTGCTCTCCTTCTTCCGGAAACCAGGGAGAATAATTGATTTCCACACTTCCTTCAAAAAAGTACCGGCCGGGGTATTGAAAAGTGATGTGATGCGCCTGAACAGCCTCCTCTCCCAGTTTTTCCGTGAACACTTCCACCTCTTTTATCCTGCATTCCGAAGTTAAAAGCAGTTTTGTTCGTCCCAAAAACCAGCCGATATGATGGTCTGTGGGTGTGTGAGGCATCGGAAATCTTAATTTATTTGGATTCACCTTTACGGCAATAATATTCTCCTCACCCTTTTTAAGGTATCTCGTAATTTCAATTTCCTTTGGGTGCCGATTATTGACAACTGCCACCACTTCATTGTTTACCCAGACTTCACCTCCCGGATCGAGTGTTTCCATCTGTAAGAAAGCCCGTGCATAATCATCTGCAAATACTTTCTTTCTCAAATATAAGGATTCATTCTTTTCACGAAGTCCTCCGTGCACCGAGGGTAAATCTACCGTTTTCCAGTGGCTGTCATCAAAATCAAAAGACTGCCATCCATCAGGTGCAGGTTTGGGTTCAAAATTTTCATCCAGTAATACAGTTGAAAAATAAGGGTAATTTTCATTTTCCTGAGGAGCATGACTGAACAAAAAAAGATCATCGAGCATACATTTTCCCGATGATGAAACAGTAAATGCATCAACCGATGTAACCGATGTATCTGCCATTAAAGTAAAATCGCGGATCAGTTTCCCACCAACATAAGCATTGAATTTTTTTTGCGACAGGTCTCCTTCAATGATAAACTCCGTTTCTTCCTGATTAAGTTGCTGGCTGTTAAAATCTATTAAAACAGCCGTTTTGTTTTTGTGGGTCAACTGAAGTGTAACCTTGCTGCCTAAAGCAAGCTTAATTTTTCCCTTCAACTTAAAACGCCAGGTAACCGGCTCAAATTTTTTCTCAATTGTTGTATGGTCAAGTCTGAGTTTCCCGTTGACAAGGTCTGCACCCGCTAAGTTCGCCCATTCTTTTAATGCCTGCTGTTTCTGCTGTTCCTGCCCCTGTTTATAACCGTAACTTTTCCAGCCGTTTAACGGGATGGTTTTACGAATGTTTGTTACGGGTTGTGGTTTTATTTGTTTTATCAGATGTTTGATTTCATCGTCTGAAACAATCTTTTTATCCAATTCCGGATTATCAAAAAAACGCGCAGCAAAATCAGCATAATCCTTTAAAAAGGCAACCCTCCCTTCTGTATCCAGCCATTCTGTTTCACCCTTAAAATCTGTTTCTCCATTGGCCGTGGAATCACCCGTAAAGTATCTTAACTCAAACACAGATGATATGGGTTGGACAAAACCCGGACAGGGAATCAATAAAAGAACGACTAAAGCTGATTGGATTATAAAGATTTTAGATTTCATGCGTTTATAATTGTTTATTTTTAATGGTAACACATGGAACTCGCCATATAAACATTTTCCTGTATGTTCCGCCAGCCGGCGGGTCATGGCTCGTTTCATCGATCAATTTTTCAAGGCTGGTTTTTACAATAAAAAGTTGTTCTCTCCTTCTTTCACGGTTTTGGATTCTCCCCGGAATTCAAAAGTCCCTGACATTCCGGGAGGCAAAATTATCTTGATTTGTAATCCTTTTATTACCTGCTGGTACTCCACTTTAATCCTTCCTTTCGGATGCGGCATATTTGCTTTCACTTCTTTTAATTCGCCCAAATGCGGTTCAATTTTAACTGTATTAAAACCGATATCGGCTGGTTTGATTCCACAAACTGAACTTAGCAGGTAATAAGCTGGGTGGGCGCTCCAGGCATGGCAGTCGGAACGGTCGTGCGAAGCAAATCCTGTTTCGCCGCAGGTAGTATGGCCGCGGTCGATAAAATGATACCAAAAATCAAGGTTTTCCAAAAAGAGGTGCTCATTTCCTGTTTTTTCCATCGCTTTAAACAGAAAAAAGGAGAAATAGGAACTGGCCATCTCTTCGAAACCTTCAAAATTTAAAATGCGGTGCAGCAATTTTGTTTGTTCGACAGGCGGTATCAAATCACACAAAATAGCCATAATGTTGGTATGCTGTGAAAAAACTTCCCGGTCGGCATAATCCCGGAATAGCTGTTTCTCGTCGTCCCAGCAACTGGAGTAAACCGCCACCTTAATTCCACGGGAAAGTTGTTCCCAGTGCCTGGCACTTTCTGCCAGCCCGATTTCCCGGTAAAGCCTTGCTGTGCAGTCGAGGGTGTGGGCATAATAAAGAGTCAGCAATGCTGATTGTTTCATTTCCCCCTCATCGTTTGGCCGGACCAAATTTCCTTTTTGGATGCTCCAATCGATAAAATTACTGTTGGCCACTGTTCCAATTATCCCGGTACGTTCATCGAGATATCGTTCGTAAAATTCCAAAACGCCTTCAATTTTATTGTAAAACTGTGCCACGAAAGCTGAATCCCCACGCATAAAATAATAGTCATGCAGGGTTTGTATCCATCCCATCGACCAGCTACCCATATCGAAGTCGAAACGCGAAGGATAGGCTGATTTAAACAAGCCGGTTTCTTTGTTTTCCGACTGCGGATAAAGGCGCAAAACCTCACGCAACAAACGGTCATCAGTAGAGTTGTAGGATGAAATGGCTGTAATGGGCCGGTTATCGCCCCCATAGCTAAGTTGCTCATAAAAAGGC
Source organism: uncultured Tangfeifania sp. (assembly GCA_964436325.1). GTDB lineage: Bacteria > Bacteroidota > Bacteroidia > Bacteroidales > Prolixibacteraceae > Tangfeifania. Next base: position 3,754 of record CAYTDH010000028.1, on the reverse strand, counting down.
GTGTCGTAATACGTTTCTCCGGAACACATCTCCAATGTGCGAAGGCTCATATCGAAAATTTCGTTCAGTTTTGCATTGTCACTTTCAAATGTTGCGGGTTCGGGATAGGGATAACCGGAATACTCCAATATATAGGAACTGATTTCAAGCGGTTCGTTTTGGGTTTCCACATTAAACTGCACGTACCGGAAACAGCGCTTCCAAAGCGGACGAAAAGTCCGCTTTTCACCATCGGGCCTGAACACATCCCACACGCCAAACATATTCAGATTATTCACCGAATCACGATGGGCTTTCAGATTGACTTTTTCGTAAAGCGCTTCAGCATATTTTATTTGGATGTGGCTGTCTGTGCCTCCGTTTACGGTCAGTTCGGGATAACCCATGGTCAGCACTTCAAAATCGACCAGAATTTCAGTTTTAGTATTGGCGGGAACCATTAACGAAGTTTTTCCATTCCATTCTCCGGGGGCGATTCCTGCGCCGGTTACCTTCCTGATTTTGGTCGGATAAACCAGGTGGTCGGCCATAAAAGGAAGGTTACGGGGTACCAGTTTCCACGGAGGTTGCTTGTCGAAATGAAGCGGTTCTGCCTGCTGCCAGCCCGAATCGTCGAATCCGGCAGTTTCCCATTCCCACGGATACTTTGAAGCATTCACATCATCGCCGCCGCCACAGGCATAAAACCCGTAAAACCAGGGTTCGTGGAAAAGCATTTCGTAATACGAAATCACTTCATAAGCCAGATTTTTATACACTTTCCAGCCAGGGCCGGTATTGAGAAACCCGAATTTCTTCTTTTCACCCTTCAACATAAACGCTGTTTGCACCGAAAGAAAAGCCAACGGCTTATCATCTCCACCGTTGTAAACCAGGGCAGCGAGCAGATTTTGACCGGGTTTCAAAAATGGTGCAATGTCGATTACGTCGTATTTATACGTTTGCAAATCACCTTTTGCAGGGCCGTAACAGACCCGCTCCCCGTTAACAAACAGGTTGTAGCGGTTATCGGCTGAAACGTGGATAACCAGTTTTTCAGGCACTTTTTCCAAATCGAAAGACTTTCGGAAATGATAAACGCCGTAGGCCGCCTGGTTGGCTGAGGGATAAGAAACCCAGGGAGCATTTTGAGCATTAATGAATTCTCCCGACAATAGTAAAAGAAGAAATAAAAAAAAATTTATAGATTGGTTCATAAATGCTGAATGTTTTATTAAAAAAAAGACCCTCCGAAGAGGGTCCCTTTTTTCTAACTAAACTGTTAATAGCCGGTGTTTTGATTCATATTTGGATTTTCCACTACTTCCGTTTCCGGTAAAGGAAAATTCACATGGTAGTCTTCAAAATTGAAATTTGGATCAACCGACTGGAAATCCCATGTTTTCAAATCAATTTCCCCGGCGATATGACGACGGCGCAAATCCCACCAGCGGTGGCCCTCTTCAAAAGCGAGTTCCAGGCGTCGTTCTTCAAAAATCCACTCCAAAACCTTTGCAACATCGGTTTCATTTACATTACGGTCTGCCGGTATTTCAGCGTATTCTTCTCCTGAGTTTCGGGCACGTTCGCGTATTTCGTTTATCAATCCAATGGCTTCTGAAAGATTCCCCCCCGTCCGGACAATGGCTTCGGCTTTCAATAACATTACATCAGCATAACGCAAAATACGTGGATTGTTTACACTAATTTCATAGCCAGCTCCTGCCCATCCTTCTGCATAAGCTGTATTCCGAATATATTTTTTAACATTCTGAATTGCTCCATCAGTTAAATCCAGGTTATATGATTTTCTGGGGTCTCCCTCTTCATAGGCATTTATTATGGAGGGCGTTGCTGCATAAAATGAGTTTCCAATCCACGAAGGTTTTTGGGAAAAAAAGCCGTAATAAGCGCCAATTTCACCAACTACGGCAAAGTTGTCATTATCTAAAAAAGGATTAACACCACTAGGGCTTGTGTTTGCCTGAAATTCAAAAAGTGATTCTTCATTATTTTCAAAATTCACATCGAAATTCTGGCTGTAATTAGCGGTTAAAACAACACCCTCAATCGCATTAAATTCGTTTATTGCCCCTGAAAAATCGGCATTATCTCCATTCACTGTTCCCCTGAAAACCAAACATTTTCCCCTTAATCCGTGTGCAGCGTTTTTTGTCACCCGTCCTTTCAAATCGGCAGGCCAGCTATCGGGAAGGAACCCGGCAGCCTCTTCCAGGTCGGTGATGGCCTGATCGAGCAAATCAGTTCCCTGTGAGTTGGGTGGATAAGCATTTGAAAGATTTGTAATTCTTTCGGTTACGAGCGGAGCTGTTCCGTAAACATTCCACAACTGCATATACATATAGGCCCTTAAAAAAAGCGCCTCACCTTTATTGAAGTCTCTGAGTTCCGGCTGCTCGCTGTATGCAAAGTCACCATTTTCTTCAATTTTTTCCAACACCGTATTTGCCCGGGAAATTAATTGGTAAGCATAATTATAAAACCTGCTCAGTTGTCCATTTCCTCCGTTTAATCCGGAAAAATTCTCCTGGGCATAAGTCGCCGATGTTGTCAGATCATCTCCGGGCAAATGCCAAATTGGTGCCGTATTGTTATTTGGCCCGCCCCCAAACATATAAAAAAATCCAACTTTTTGATAAACACCCATTATGGCTTCTTCCATTTGAGATTCTTTTTGGAAATAAGCGGCTTCGGTATCTCCTATGGGCAGGATTTCAATCGTTTCTTCGTTGCATGAATAGATTGCAAACAGGAAGAAAAATAAAAGACTGAATGTTATTTTTTTATTGCTCATTTTAATTTCCTTTTTAGATTAAAAACTTAAATTGGCGCCCACACTAAATGTGGTCGGCGTGGTAATATTTTCCGGGTCAAGGTCGTTATAAGGAGAAATCACAAAAAGGTTTGTACCGGAAACATAGCAGCGCAGGTTATTCAGTCCAATTTTACTGATAATATTTCCACTAAAGTTATAACCAATCTGGAAATTCTGGAACCGAAGGAATCCGGCATCTTCGACATGACGATCGGAGATGCGGTTATTCCCGGACGGATCGTTCTGGACTGCCCTGGGGATGGAAGAAGAGGTATTTGTGGGTGCCCACCGATCGCGGTAGTCGGTGAGAAACTGTCCGCCAAAACCACTGATACTTTGTTTTCCGAGGGTATTGATTTTTTGTACATCTCCCACGCCACGAAAATCTAAACTGGCATCCCAGTTCTTATAGTCAAAATTAAAACTAAATCCATAATAAAATCCCGGAATAGTTTTCCCCAGGTATGTCTGGTCATAACCATCTATTTTCCCATCGGGTTCATAATCTTTATAAGCGCCTTCGAGATCCGCATCATTTGGAGCACCATACAAATCAACAAAAACTACATCGCCCGGAGCTTTTTGGGCATCCCGCCCCGGATCGGAAATTAGTGCCTGATAGTCGGTAACTTCCTGCTCGGTTTGAAACAGTCCGTCGGTTTTATAGCCGTAAATATAATTTACGGAATATCCTTCTTCAATCCTTAAATTACCATTGGTACTCGGCTGGCCTTCATAGAGTTTCAGCACCTCATTTTTAACGGTAGTAAGGTTGGCAGATATTTGGTAGCTGAAATCACCGATGGCATCAACATAACCTGTCTGGAATTCAAACCCTTTGTTTTCCACCTGTGCCAGGTTAACCACAGGATTGGTTAGTGCACCAATCACCCTGGGGATTGAAATCGTTTGGAGTATCCCGTCGGTCATCCGGTGGTA